>JAQVEI010000382.1 GCA_028697695.1 Lentimicrobiaceae bacterium | reverse complement strand
TAATTGCAGAATACAATGGTCACCGCATTGTTACCGATCAGCCCTTACACGCCGGAGGCGAGGGAACGGCTCCGGCCCCGTTTGATTTGTTTATGGCATCCATTGGAACCTGCGCAGGCATTTATGTAAAATCTTTTTGCGATAAACGCGGCATCCCGACCGACAATATCTCGCTGGAACAAAACATGAAATTTGATGACCAAACACACAGGGTTACCTTTCTGGAAATCATCATAAAACTGCCCGGCGATTTTCCGCAGAAGTATAAAAGTGCATTGCTTAATGTAGCCAATATGTGTGCCGTAAAGCGCCATCTGCTCGACCCTCCTGAAATGTCAGTGGTATTGGATTAAATAATTGGACAAAGGCAAGGCCGGCTTCTGCCATGTCTAAAATTTTAAAAGCCCACCGGGTGGCGGGCTTTTAAATTTTTAAGGACATTGAATAATCCTACAGACGCTCATCCACCTGCTCTTTGGCAAGCAATCCTTTTATATCATAAATTACGGCGTTTCCATTACACAATGATTTAATATCCAGTGTTTTAAATTCGTCGTGTGAAACTGCAAGCACGATGGCGGCATAATCTTTTCCTGGCTTCTCAATTAAATCAATCCCATATTCATGCTTTACTTCAGCAGCATCTGCCCATGGGTCATAAACTTCCACCAGGCATGAAAATTCTATAAATTCGGATATCACATCAATGACCCGTGAGTTGCGAATATCGGGACAGTTTTCTTTAAAGGTAATACCCAATACCAGCACCCGGCTGTTGGCGACGGTATGGCCTTTTTTTATCATATGTTTAATCACCCGGTTGGTTACATAATGTCCCATATTATCGTTTAACCTTCTGCCGGCAAGAATTATTTCCGGATTGTAGCCCAGTTCCTGGGCCTTGTGGGTAAGATAATAGGGGTCTACGCCAATACAATGGCCGCCTACCAATCCTGGCGTGAACTTCAGGAAATTCCATTTGGTGCCGGCAGCAGCAAGAACTTCCTGAGTGTCGATTCCCATTCGGTTGAAAATCTTAGCCAACTCATTTACAAAAGCGATGTTGATGTCGCGCTGGGAATTCTCGATTACTTTGGCCGCCTCGGCTACCTTTAACGAACTGGCCTTAAAAGTGCCGGCAATTATTACGGTTTTGTACAACTGATCTACTTTTTCAGCTACTTCCGGTGTTGAACCGGAAGTCACTTTCAAAATGTTGGTTACCGTATGTACTTTGTCGCCTGGATTGATACGTTCGGGAGAATATCCACAGAAAAAATCCTGATTATAGGTTAGTCCACTGAATTTTTCCAGCACAGGGACACAATCTTCTTCAGTAGCTCCGGGATAAACAGTGGATTCATATATCACGATATCGCCTTTTTTGAGAACCTTGCCCACGGTTTCCGATGCACGGATAAGAGGGGTAAGGTCAGGTCTTTTGTGACGGTCTATAGGGGTGGGAACCGAAACGATATAGTAGTTCCACGGACGTAAGTCGTCAAGATTGGAAGTGTAAGTAAGATGTATCGCTGCCTTGAGATTTTCTGATGAAGTTTCCAGCGTACGATCATGACACGCGCGAAGTTCTTCTATCCTTTTCTGATTGATGTCAAATCCGGTAACTTTTAACTTTTTGCCAAACTCAACTGCAAGAGGTAGTCCAACATATCCAAGGCCTATAATGCCTATGTGAATTGATTTGTCCATGTGTAAATGTGCTATTTAGTGCTGTGTGATGAAATTATTTTATTGCTGCCATTGGATGGTAATCTCCGGTAAGTCCAACAGGTTGGGCGTTTCGGATAAAATGCACGGTTTCAATACTGCTTCGGGCATCTTCAAGTCCAAACCCGCCACCATTAAGTATATCTTCGTAGGAGAGGGTATGCAAATCGGTAAACCCATCGCTGAATTCAAATTCTTCCCCTTCTATGGTAAGTGAACGGTAGGTGCGCTTGCCGGCCGATTTTACCTTCGCCGGTAACGAGTTTTCATTGATGCTGAGTAACCATCTTACCCTGGCCTTTTCAAGTTGAAGAAAGCCTGCCGCTCGATCCTTTTCCCGAATATGAACAGTGGTATGTTGTACCTTCCCAAAAATCCAGGATAGCATGTCAAAAAAATGAACGCCTATATTTGTTGCCACGCCTCCCGATTCAGCCTCGTTTCCTTTCCATGAAATAAAATACCATTTGCCTCTGCAGGTTATGTATGAAAGGTCTATATCGTAAATCTTATCTGCCGGTGCCGCCTCGATTCTCTTTTTTAAAGCGATAATCGAAGGATGGAGCCGGAGCTGAAGAATGGTATATATGTTTTTGCCACTTTCCGCTTCAATTTCTTTCAGGGCATCTACGTTCCACGGGTTTAAAACAATGGGTTTTTCGCAAATAGCATGGGCATCATTGCGCAAAGCAAGCCTGATATGGGCATCATGAAGATAATTGGGAGAACAAATGGCAGCATAATCAATCTTGTGTGATCCTGCACGCCGCAATTTGTCCAGATGCCGGTCGAAACGCTCGGGTTCCGTGAAAAAATCAGCGTCAGGAAAATAACTGTCAATAATTCCAACACTGTCGTTTTTGTCTAAGGCAGTGATTAATAAATTATTCGTGTCTTTTATAGCTTTCATATGCCGGGGTGCAATATAACCAGCAGCACCAATAAGCGCAAAATGATAAGGCCGGATTTTATTCATGTTGTAATATAAATTAGAAATATTAAAAATAAGTAAATATTTAAAAAGAGGTTTTTATCGCGCAAAGATAACAAAGTTTGACAGTCCTTGTTTTCTAATAAGTATTAAAAATGGCGGGTTATTCCACAACTGCATGAATAAGGCAGTCTGTGAAATAAGCTTCACTATTTGTTTAAGATCGCAGTTTTTGTTTTAAAAACTCCTGTATAAGGTGTGTTCTATAGCAGGATCAAAATGCTTTTTGCCGCAGAATCTGGAGTGTCCCGCCAACAGTTGCCGTGAAGTGTTGCGCTGTTTACCATTTGTGATTTTTAGGAGCGTTAGGTACATTATCCGTTCACGTAGGAACAAACGAAAAAATGGCTTATTTTCCTTTGGAACAGATCATTTAAGTGCTGCCAGGGATTTTTTCAATCTTGCTGCTGCTTCAATTAGTGCATCGTTAGAAGTGGCGTATGAAATACGTATACAATCCTGATTTCCAAATGCCTCCCCGGATACCAGAGCTATATGGGCATCGTCCAACAGGTAGTTGCATAAATCCGTGCCGTTCCTGATGATTGTATCTCCCGCTCTTTTACCATAGAATTCAGTAACATCAGGAAAAATATAAAAAGCTCCCTTAGGAGTGTTGGTCTTGAGCCCGGGAATATCCCCGAGGAGTCGCAGCATCATATCGCGGCGTTCTTTAAAAGTGGTCACCATCTGTCTGAGTTCTGTGGATTGTTGCGGGCTGCCCGAAAGAGCAGCTATGGCCGCTTGTTGCGAAATGCTGCAGGTGCCTGAGGTGATTTGACCCTGTATCTTGTCGCACGCCTG
>JAQVEI010000381.1 GCA_028697695.1 Lentimicrobiaceae bacterium | reverse complement strand
AGGGTTCTCCTTCCTCATGCTATCTTCTACCCCCAATTTAGCTTTGTCTGCTGGCGCAGAGTGCCCATTGTGGGTTATTTCAAGTTACACCCCTCCGGGGTTTACGTTACAATTGGGTTTAACACCCCGGCGAGCAAGTAACTTAATTTCACAGCATCTTCGTAGTTTTACTTCATATAGAACCCCAGAGGGGTTCGACTATGAATAACCCCCGGTGGGGACAGTTGCCGAAGGTAACTGACCACTACCGGGGGTACAGAGGGTGCAAACAAACTGCAACCCCAGCGGGGTTGAACTATCCCTTATCTTCCTGGGAATAGTTGAACCCCTACAGGGTTCTTTTTCCTTGAGCACTGACTTACCCCCAATTCCGCTTTGTCTGCTGGCGCAGCCACGCCTCATTGTGGGTTATTGATAGTTGAACCCCTACGTTATGTAAAAAACTTTATATATTGTTTAACAAAAATAATAAAACATTGAACAAAGTAATTAAATTTCGGTTTATTTGCTAATGAATCTTATACATTCTGTTCACTTTTGAAAATAATATGATGTCAAGGTTAGGAAATGTATAAATTTGTTACCTCATTTTGTTTAATAGTTTGGTTACCTCAATAAATGAAAAAAAATATTTTAACTGGCTTTTCCAGGCTAACTAAAATTCAGAAGCTTGATTTGATTGCAGCTCAATTGCCCGACCCTGAAGTTGCTACCGACACCATGCGGTCGTTTTGGCATCCACATGCGGGTACTCAGCGCCTATTCGATGAATTTAGTGAGAACACCATTACCAACTATTTTTTTCCTTACGGCATTGCTCCCAATGTACTTATAAATGGTAAGATGTATATGGTTCCCATGGTAATCGAAGAAAGTTCGGTTATAGCCGCGGCAGCCAACAGCGCCAAATTCTGGGCCGAAAAGGGAGGCTTTCATTCTGAAGTTGTTTCATTTATCAAGAATGGTCAGGTACATTTTACCTGGGATGGTCCTTTTGAAGTACTTACTGCTGAATTTGCCACTCTGGAACGGCGGCTGCGCAAACGGACAGCCACCATTACTGCCAATATGGAACAGCGTGGTGGGGGAGTCCTCGGCATGGAGTTGATTGACATGTCTCACAAACTACCAAACTATTATCAGCTTTCGGTAAAATTTGACACCCGTGATTCCATGGGTGCAAATTTTATCAACTCATGCCTCGAAGAATATGCAGCCGGTTTAAGGGAATACGCTGAAAATATGCCCGGTCTGGCTCCCTGGAAACTGGACGTAATCATGTCAATATTATCCAATTACACACCGGAATGTCTGGTGAAGGTTTGGGTAGAAAGCGATATCAGCAGTTTCAGTAGCATTGACCCTTCGATAAGCGCAGAAGATTTTGTCAGGAAATTTGAGATGGCGGTAAACATTGCCAAAGTGGATGTGAACCGGGCGGTAACCCACAACAAGGGCATTTTTAACGGCATTGATGCGGTGGCGCTGGCTACCGGCAACGATTTCCGGGCCATTGAAGCCAGTGGGCACGCCTGGGCTGCACGCGAGGGCAAATACCAGGGACTAACTGATATCAGTCTGGAAAACAATCGTTTTAATTATAGCCTCACTTTGCCGCTTTCTATTGGCACCGTGGGCGGACTCACCTCCCTGCATCCCATGGCCAGGTTATCCCTTGATCTGCTGAAAGATCCATCGGCAAAAGAGC
Organism: Lentimicrobiaceae bacterium; assembly: GCA_028697695.1. Classification (GTDB taxonomy): domain Bacteria; phylum Bacteroidota; class Bacteroidia; order Bacteroidales; family Lentimicrobiaceae; genus Lentimicrobium. The sequence continues at coordinate 1,844 of JAQVEI010000381.1, read as the reverse complement.
TGATGCAGATTGCGGCGGTAATAGGCCTCGCCAATAATTTTAGTGCATTAAAATCCTTGACTACCCGTGGGATACAGTTGGGCCATATGAAAATGCATTTGCTCAACATATTGAATGTTTACAGTGCAACCGATTATGAGAAGGCACTTGCGGTTGAGCATTTCAAGCACCATAAGGTATCACACAAAGCCGTGGATGACTTTCTAACATCATTACGTAATCAATAATTATGAGCAGCGGTCGCAACTTTAAGGCCAATGGTAAAATACTCCTCTCGGGAGAATATTTGGTTATGCAAGGTGCGCTGGCCCTGGCACTGCCGTTAAGGTTAAAACAGCACTTAACAGTTACCCCTGTGCAGGCAGCGGTGCTGCATTGGGAAGCCCACGACACCGGCGGACAATGGTTTTCGGCGCAAATTCAATTGCCTGACTTAAATATCATTACCGCTTCGGATGCTGTTCAGGCTAAACAACTGGTTCGCTGGTTAAAAGCAGCGCAAACCATCAATCCCGGGTTTTTGAACAAAGCGGAGGGTTACGATGTAATTACCCGCCTGGAGTTCAACCGGCATTGGGGTTTTGGAAGTAGTTCCACATTACTGTATTGTATTGCACAATGGGCAGTCATTGATCCGTTTAAGCTTCATCAGAGCGTATCTTCGGGATCGGGCTACGATATAGCCTGTGCCGGCGCCGACCGCCCCTTAATATATCAGTTGAATCAGAAAAAACCTGTTGTTTCATTGTCATTTTTTGATCCTGGTTTTACACCCCACCTTTATCTGGTTTATTCAGGGATGAAACAGCAATCAGATAAAGAAGTTGAAAATTTCAGGCTTGCCTCAAAGGAGATTAACAGTCAGGTGGATGTTATATCGGAGATAAGTCTGGCTATGGAGAGAGAGCAAGACCTTACAGGATTTATGAAGCTCATGAAAGAGCATGAATTGATAATTGCCGGAATATTAGGTAGAGATACCGTGAAGTCATTAAAATTCAGTAATTTTGAAGGCGAAATAAAGTCCCTGGGTGCCTGGGGCGGCGATTTTATTCTGGCGGCATCCATCATGGAACCGGTTAATGTGATAAAATATTTTGCAGAGAAAGGATATCATACCATTCTGCCTTTTGCTTCTACGGTTGCCGGGCTTTCTTCATCAGCGGAAATGGCGGAAGGGAGGTTTCAGTCATGAATAAACCTGTCCTCATTCCCCGTGAAGGCCTGGAAGTTTGTTGGAAAAGTCCCTCCAACATTGCCCTCATAAAATATTGGGGCAAAACGGGACGTCAGCTTCCTCAAAATCCATCATTAAGCATAACGCTGGATAAAGCTTATACCCAAACCCGTGTGCGTGTAGAACCGGCCGGTACAGGTAGTGGTAAAGCAGCCTTGCATTTTACCTTTAACGGCAGTGCCCGGCCGGAGTTTGCCCAACGCCTTGAAACTTTTATTGCAGGCATTGAAGATGAAATTACCTTCCTGCCTCAGGCAAACCTCACCATCGAGAGTAGCAATACTTTCCCGCATTCAGCAGGCATTGCTTCATCAGCTTCAGCCATGAGTGCGCTTGCACTTTGCCTGTGCGATATTCAAAATCAGCTTACCGGTAATACGCTCAGCCATGCTGAACTGCTGCGCAAAGCTTCCTGTCTTGCCAGGCTGGCTTCGGGCAGTGCCTGCCGCTCGGTTTATGGCAACTTCACGGTATGGGGGCATCACGGGCAAATTGAAGGTTCGGACAATCATTTTGCCATTCCTCTGCCTGTGAAAATTCACCCCACTTTTGAAAATATTAAAGATGCCATCCTTATCGTTGATCCTGAAACAAAAAAAGTTTCCAG
>JAQVEI010000380.1 GCA_028697695.1 Lentimicrobiaceae bacterium | reverse complement strand
CTATTTCAATTTGGATTTGATATTTACCCTTTACAACGACAAACTCTCTTAAAGTAGGGGTAGAATAAAATAGGGGATAGGAATCAATATTCTTTTTAAAAAAGTCGAATAAGGCGGCTTTAGCTATCTTTTGAGGCTTATCCTTATCTTTTGGCTGTAGTCTTTTAGAAGGGATAATTTGATAATCCAAATTAAATGTTCCTTTTGGATGAACATCGGCATCAGATCTACGATAAGCCTTACTCCATAAATCGTCATAAAAGATTTGTTCTGGTATTACGGGAAGTTTGATTTCAAAGTAGTCCATTAGTAGCGGGCTAAAAGTTGATCCCTTTGTTTTATCATAAAATGCCTTGACGGGATTCTTTTTTGCTTGTTTCTTTCTGATCGAAATCAGTTCCTTGATTATTTCTTTTCTATGAGATAAGCTAATGTGCCATCCTAAAATATTTTCGAAAAGTCCACATAACATTTTTTTGTCTGGACTTTTTAATGTACTGTAATAGGAGCCAGGTAATTCACTAACCATTGAAAGTGGAGCTAATGGCAAGATTTCCAAAATAACATTTAAATTAGGTTCTGGTATTTTTTGTAAAATTGATAAATCAAGATTCATATTCTTGGAGTTTTTGTTTTAAACTATAATTCCATTCTTTCCTTTCACCCCACAAATCTACACCCCCTTTTTGACATCTTCTGTCAAAATTAAAAACGGTTACTCTTTTTTAACTAAATGTTGAAAATTCTTTAGCTTCAATAAGCTTCTGCTGATTTTCTGCTCCATAAATTCCCTAAGTTCAGCCGGTTCCATCCATTCAATATCATCCATTAGACCGGCAGCGAAGCGTCCAATGCCTTCGTAACTGCAAACTTCTGTTTCCAGTAGCCAGCAATTGTCGCTACATGGGGAAAGGTATTTCTCTGCAAGCGGGTATTCTTCTGTAAGTAAGCTGGCAGCTCTTAGCCCTAACTTTAGTTTTACGGGTAACTGTTCCTGGCTGCTTATCCTGAAAATATCTATTCTGCCTTCGGTGTGTTTATCGCTGTTTTGCCATTCATCAGGCAACAATTCAACACTATGTATGCGTGATATCTTGTACAATTTATTGCGGCCCGAGTGGGGTTCAAATGCCCACAATTGAATGTAATTGGTGGTAAAACGGAAAGGTTCCACCAGTCGATCGCTCACCTTATTGCTGTTGGCCGAACTATAAGCCTTTAAAATCACCTGCTTATGTTCGTCAATGGCCTCAGACAGGCGGTTGATGTTGATGCTGTTCTTGCCTTTAACCACCGTTTCGGCCAATATCTTATAATCGTAAACGGTATAGAGTTTCCTTTTGAGGTTTTGTTTTATCAGGTTGGTCTCATCAATGCTTTCGATGGCCGATTTAAGGATATAAGCTTCTTCCTTGGTAAAGTGTACCAGGCTACTGATCTCCCTGAAATAGGGGGATGACTTGTCAATACGGTAGAAGCCGTTCACTCTTTTGATAACAAAACCGGCTGCCCTGAAGGTGTCAATATATCGGTAGATGGTTCGCTCAGTGGTGTCGAACCTTTCAGCTATCTGAGCAATTGAAAGATTACAATTGCCGGTCAGCATCATCATCAGCCGGAGTTGCCGGTCGAGCTTGGGTTGCTCCATTATCGCTCTTTTTTAACTTCAACACATCCCATGCCCAATGAATTTTTTTCACCAAAACCGCATATATAGCCCATTTTTAATAAAGGGGTTGGGGCTTTTAGGGCAAAGTCGAAGGTATAACCCTTAATTTTTGTTTCTTCGGCGGTAAAAGCTTTAACCGTTATACCCCACATTCGGGGATTGTTCAGTAATTTAAAAGTTATTTCGGGGTCTTCCATCTCTAATTCGGGCCCGGGTTTAATCAGGCTATAATTTAGGGCAGCGGTAAATTTATGGATAAGGTTGTCGGCCAATAGTTGTTCAAAACCGGGTTCGTCCGGTTTTAAATAGGCTGCCGATTTACAATTCTCTACCCTTCTGCCTACCATTATGGGCGAAGCGGTGGTAAAGGTAGCCTGCCCATTGAAAACCGGTTCTGCCAATATCTCTACCGAAGCGACCAGCAAATCGGCCTGACTTTTTTTATCGCCAATACCAAATCGTTGATTATTGAAAAGTCCTTTAATGAAGTTTTCCATAGCCTGTGGCAGCAAAAAAGAGACTGTCAGGCTGCAATGTCCGGCAAGTATATGCAACCGGTCGCCTTCCACCTTAAATCCTTTGGCGGGGAAGTTTAATTGCGAAAAAGTGAAAAACTTGAAAGATTTTGCTCCGACTTTAAAGCCGGAATCATGCAGGAATGTAGAAAGCTCCCTGTCGCCTTTGGCCAGAGTTTGATAAATCCACGCAGAAATGGGGTACTGATAATTTACTGGTATGGTATTCACTCCCTGCTTTAAAGTGTTGAATGATAGTCTTATACGCATGTTATTGATTGAAAATAAATATGGCTAACCTTATATTTGAATTATTAACAAATATAAATATTAATTGGATATTTCACTACTACTTGAAAAAATAACTAAACAAGGTCATCAGGTTGCTTTCGCCAGTCGGCTTCTATTGTTATAACTCTACCTAAAAACCTTTGTAAGCGTCTTTTAATCGCTAAGCGAAACCCGGTAATTTAGAAGCATACCGGGCAAAATTTCACTCCTTTTTCTGAAAATTGTAATCCGGGAAGCGGTATTTTTATAAAGTCGAGCATTTTAAACACAGTTTTTAACGTTTGATTCCTGGTGTTAATGCGTGTGAGGTCAATATCAGGCGCCAGATAAAACTGTCTGTATCTGTCGAAATAGGGCAGGGGTTTGCCCAGATGATGGCCGGGGTTATAGACGGCGCCAGTCATACCTTCGGCACCATAGCCCAGGGCCAGGTTGAGCCAACCCGGGAAACGTGAATCCTTGGGCAAAAAGGAGCCAATGTTTCCCGAAATCCAAACGGTTTGGCCATTGTAGTCTTTCAGCATGCGTTCTGCCAGGTTGCTGCCCAGCAGGTTTGGCCGGTACTGAGCGTAATTTGTAAGGTGGACCGACCATTTAAGCTTTATGCGTTGTTCCTTCCAGCCCAATTGCTGGGAAATGAATAGGGCTGTTCCCACGCCATTGGCAATCAGGTAGCCGGGTGAGGCACCCCATTGTGCTGAGAAACCGTCTAAAATTTCCACCACCGTTAAAAACATGAATCCGGTGCTGCCTCCAAACCATATAGCCTGCTTTTCATTCACGCCGGCCCAGCGCAAGGCATTATAGCCAAGGTTACCCAAAGCATAAGAAGCAGTGGCATGGCCCGCTTTGTCCATACCCAGCCATTCATTGTTGTCGTTATAAAAATGAAAGTTGGTTTGTGGATAATTCTTATACCATAGGTGATAAAGTCCCGTCATACTGCCGGCATATAAACATGTACTGCCCACAATCAGGGTGGTGAGCCGTTTCCGTTGAATCCCCGTGGTGTCGGTTTGGGTATCTATTGGTGTCTGACTGTAACCGCTTACAGACAGAAAAAACAGGAGTATCAGCCACCATTTG
>JAQVEI010000379.1 GCA_028697695.1 Lentimicrobiaceae bacterium | reverse complement strand
CGATGATGATATCATGATTCGGTAATACATTCTGAAAAAACTCAAAGTTCAATCCAAGACTATGAAAACCAAGCTTATAAGAACCATTGCTCCTGTATTAACAATCATTGCCTTGATCGTAATGTTGGAACCTCTTTATGCGCAGACACTCAACGAACAGGTTACCGTAGCGGCTGCTTATGAACCATCGTTGCCGCAGGTGGATAAGATAAATGTAAACCCCGCGCCTGAAGAAACCGATCTCAAGCTGCCAAATTTAACGTATTCCATTACCCCTACCCCACTGTCGCCGGGATTCACGCCTGATGCTATTCCACCGGTGAGACTTACCGGCGAGCCCAGCGACAGGTTGTACAGGAATTATGCCCGTTTGGGATTCGGCAACTACACCACTCCTTACGCTGAATTTTGGGCCACTACCCTGAACAACAAATCCTATGGACTGGGTTTGCATTTCAAACATCTGTCCTCATCGGGAGAAATTAAAGATTATGCCAAAAGTAACAACAGCCTCAACCTGATTGAATTGCAGGGTCAGAAGTTTTTCACCAACCATACCCTGGATGCCCGCCTGGGGTTCAAAAGAAATGTGGTGCATCATTACGGCTTCCAGCCGGCCATGTATGAGGTTATGGTGAATGAAGATGACCTGAAACAGCATTTTAACCGGTTCAGTGCCGGGACTGATTTTACCTCCAATTACAAAGAAAACGACAAAATCAATCACCATGCAGGCCTGAGCTTTAACTCTATCGGGGATGCTTTTGAAACCAGAGAATCAACGGTTAATCTAAGTTTGGGTGCCGATAAGCAATTTGAACTCTTCTCATTCACCGACTATCAGCAGCTTGGTCTGGAAAGCAGGATAAGCTTCACCCACTATAGCGACAGTATTAAAAAACAAGGAAGTTCCATTATCTCCATTAAACCCTATCTGGCAACCCGCTTTAATGAATATAGCTTTAAGGTAGGTGCAGACCTTAATTTTGTAGGCGATACGGCTTCTAAAGTATTTCTTTTCCCCTTTGCAGAAGCCTCTCTTAGTGTTATTGAGGATGCACTCACAGTGTATGCAGGCATTAACGGAACCGTTCAAAGGCGTGGATTTGATATCCTTAGCAACGAAAATCCTTTTGTTCAGAGTATATTGCCCTTAAAATATACCCGCGAAAAATTCGTGTTTTACGCCGGAGCACGGGTCAGAGGAGGCAGGCTAATCAACCTGTATGCCTCATTCAAAGCTGCTTCGGTGGAAAACGCACCATTTTTTATCAACGATTTTAGCCAGACTCCGCGCCGACGCTTTACCATTATTTATGATGATGCAGGCCATATAGCCGGACGGTTTGAAGCCGAATTCAACAAGGCAGAAAAGCTCAACATCAAAGCGTTTATCGCGTTCGACAGTTGGAACACAGAACGGCAGGCAGAAGCCTGGCACAAGCCTGCCTCTACCATTGGGGGAAGCATCTGGTATAACCTGGGAGATAAAATCATAACCAAAGCCAGTCTGGAGATAAAAGGAAAACAAACAGCAAGACTGCTGAATGCCAGTAACGACCCCTATGCAGTCACTGTAAAAGGCTACACCGACCTGAGCCTGGGCATAGATTACCGCTATTCAAAATTGCTAACTGCTTTTCTTTCGCTCAACAATGTATTGGGTTCACGGTACTATTACTGGTACGATTACCCCGGCTATCGTTTCAATATGATGGCAGGCATTTCCTATGCCTTCTAAAGCTCCGTAATTTTGTTAATAACTTACTGATTTTCGTATAATTCGGGTGTAATTCATACGAAAAAAATTTGTATCTTTGCTTATTAACTAAAAATTACTACTTTACTGATTATGAGTGAATTAAATCAAAGTTCTACACCCGTAGGAAACAGCATTTCACAAGGCAATGGCAATGGCAATGGAAATGGCCAATACACGGCCGACAACATACAGGTGCTTGAGGGTTTGGAAGCCGTTAGAAAGCGCCCTTCCATGTACATTGGCGATACGGGTTCGCGTGGATTACATCATTTGGTGAATGAAGTGGTTGATAACTCCATTGATGAAGCCCTGGCAGGATATTGCGACGAGATAAAAGTTAACATACACACCAACAATGCCATTACCGTTTCAGACAATGGACGGGGCATACCGGTTGATCTGCATGAAAAAGAAAACCGTTCGGCACTCGAAGTGGTTATGACCGTTCTGCATGCCGGTGGTAAGTTTGACAAAGGCTCCTATAAGGTTTCCGGCGGATTGCACGGGGTGGGCGTATCCTGCGTAAACGCTCTGTCTTCGCATATGCGTGTAACCGTTTGCCGTGATGGCAAAATATACCAACAGGAATACGCCATTGGCAAACCCGAATATCCTGTTAAAGAAGTAGGTGAAACGGAAAAAACCGGTACAACGGTTTATTTTGAGCCGGACCCGGACATCTTTGCCCATCCGGTTTTCGACATGGAAATTCTAAGATCACGCCTGCGTGAACTTGCATTCCTCAACAAAGGCATTTCTTTGACGATTACGGATGAACGGGAAACCGACGAAGAAGGCAATGCTTTAAGCCAGACCTTTTATTCTGAAAAAGGATTGGCCGACTTTATCGAATACCTTGATGGTATGCGGGAAAGGCTAATGCCGGAGCCTATTTACATTGAAGGTGTAAAAAATGAGATTCCGGTTGAGATTGCCATGCAATACAACACCTCCTTCAGCGAAAACATTCATTCATATGTAAACAACATCAATACCCACGAAGGTGGCACCCATCTTGCCGGTTTTCGCAGAGGATTAACCAGAACTTTGAAATCCTATGCCGATAAATCGGGTATGCTGGCCAAATTAAAATTTGACATCAGCGGTGACGACTTCAGGGAAGGGCTTACAGCCATTATCTCCTGCAAGGTACAGGAGCCACAGTTCGAAGGTCAGACCAAAACCAAGCTGGGCAACTCCGAAGTTATGGGTGCGGTGGATCAGCTTGTATCGGAACTGCTTACCTATTATCTGGAAGAACATCCAAAGGAAGCCCGAACCATTGTCAATAAGGTAATACTTGCTGCAACAGCCCGTCATGCCGCCCGAAAGGCACGTGAACTGGTTCAACGCAAAAATGTTCTTACCGGCAGTGGCCTGCCCGGCAAATTGTCCGACTGCTCAGAACGAGACCCCGAAAAATGTGAAATATATCTGGTGGAGGGCGACTCGGCCGGTGGTACAGCCAAACAGGGACGCGACAGACGATTCCAGGCCATTCTCCCACTTAGAGGAAAAATTCTGAATGTGGAAAAAGCCATGCAGCATAAGATATTTGAAAGCGAGGAAATTAAAAATATATTTACTGCACTGGGCGTATCCATTGGAACTGAAGACGATTCCAAGGCATTGAACCTCTCAAAACTAAGATATCACAAAGTAGTTATCATGACGGACGCCGATGTGGATGGCAGCCATATTGCAACCCTCATTCTCACATTCTTCTTCAGGTACATGAAAGAGATGATAGAAAATGGTTATGTTTACCTGGCCATGCCACCACTTTATCTTATAAGAAA
>JAQVEI010000378.1 GCA_028697695.1 Lentimicrobiaceae bacterium | reverse complement strand
CCGTTTCATCACATCTATAGGGTGACCTTCGGGCACTCTTTTTGAACCGGAGAGGTCTATATTTCCCTGTAAAACAGCCGAGTGGGCATCGCATAACTTTAAAACCTCCTCTTCGGGCAGGCCTTCACTGATGAGTTCCTGCTCCACTTCTACCACTTCTCCGTAAGGGATGGTGCTAAGGGTTTCAAGCAATTGCTGGCGGACATCCTCCTGAGATTCACCTTCATGGAGTTTTAAAATCAGCTCTTTTAGCCGGGCTTTGCGATTTTCTGAATTGTTAATTAATTCGCTCATTGTTAATGTATTATTCGATGTGAAAAAATTGATTGTCGGAAATTTTCATTGAAAAAGCCGTCTGTTGTTTGTTTTAAACAACAGACGGCTATAACTGGTTTGATTAATTCAGGAAAAGTTTCATATCCTCGTCAACACTTCCAATGGGAGCAATACCGAAGGTTTCTACCAGCACCTTGGCCACGTTGGGCGAAAGGAAGGCGGGCAGGGTAGGGCCTAAGTGTATGTTTTTGACACCAAGATAGAGTAAGGCAAGCAACACGATTACGGCCTTCTGCTCGTACCAGGCAATGTTGTAGGCTATGGGCAGCTCATTGATGTCATTCAGTTCAAAAACTTCCTTCAGTTTCATGGCGATTACAGCCAATGAATAGGAGTCATTACATTGTCCGGCATCCAAAACGCGGGGAATTCCGCCTATATCGCCCAGGGGAAGCTTATTGTAGCGATATTTTGCGCAACCGGCAGTAAGGATAACAGTATCCTGAGGTAAGGCTTCTGCAAATTCAGTGTAATAATTGCGGCTCTTCATGCGGCCATCGCAACCGGCCATAACAAAAAATTTACGGATTGCACCCGATTTAACGGCATCCACAACCTTATCAGCCAGGGCAAATACCTGTGCATGGGCAAATCCACCCACGATTTCACCTTTTTCAATTTCAACCGGCGGCTGACAGGTTTTGGCATGGGCAATAATTTCACTGAAATCTTTCATCTGACCCTCTTTGCGGTCAGCTATATGCTTAAATCCGCTGAAGCCTGAAGAACCCGTAGTGTAAACCTTATCACTGTAAGTTGACCTGGAGGTTGGAGGTACAATACAATTGGTGGTAAAGAGAATGGGGCCGTTAAATGTGGCAAATTCTTCTTTCTGCTGCCACCATGCATTGCCGTAATTACCAATAAAATGACTGTACTTTTTAAACGCCGGGTAATAGTTTGCCGGCAGCATTTCGCTATGGGTGTAAACATCTACTCCGGTACCTTCGGTTTGTATGAGTAGCTCTTCCATATCTTTCAGGTCGTGCCCACTAATTAAGATACCCGGTTTGTTGCCAACGCCAATGTTTACTTTGGTAATTTCAGGGTTGCCATAAGCCGAGGTGTTGGCTTTATCCAACAATGCCATAGCAGTTACACCGTGTTTGCCACACTCCAACACCAGACCTACCAGTTCGTCTGCAGTAAGTTCCTCAGTGGTTGCTACCAGCGCACGGTTCATAAAGGCATACAATGCGGGGTCTTCAAAACCCAGGTTGTATGCATGCTCGGTATAAGCAGCCATTCCTTTTAAACCGTAGGTAAGCAGCTCGCGCAATGAGCGGACATCTTCATTTTCTGTGGCCAGAACACCTACTTCCAGCGCCTTGGCGTCAAATTCAGCCTCGGTAGAAGCAAACCACCAGGCCGATTCGTCCATAGCTTTTTCATCAAAGGAAAGGCCGGCATGCTCGCAGGCTGCCTTCATCTCTGCCCGCAGTTTCAAACCCTCGTGAATCTTACGTATAAACACATCACGATCAAAATTGGCATTGGTGATGGTAGCAAACAGCCCATCGGTAATAAATTTATTCACTTTTGCATTTTCAATTCCTTTTTCACGGGCTTTTTCAGTGTAAATGGAAATACCACGCATTACGAAAATCAGCAAATCCTGAAGGTTGGAAACATCATCAGTTTTTCCACAAACTCCCTGAGTCGTGCATCCAATTCCTTTGGCTGCTTCCTGACATTGATAACAAAACATGTTCATTTTTTAGTGTTGTTTTTTAGTTAAAGTTTATTTTTTAGTATTTGGATCCCACAGATGTACCGGGGAAGGTCATTTTTTTATTTATTGCGCGCTGTGACGAAAAAATTCCGGTTTAAACGTAATGGAAGCCCATGCCCAATTGCTTGTTTCATCCAGGCTGCCGCCTTTAAGCGCGATGGTTGTTTCTGTAGCAAAGTATTGCGAATAACCAAGGTTGAGCATTACCCCCGGGGCAAGTTTGTATCCCAGGTAAAGGTCAAGCTCCTGGCCCAGGTTGTTGCTCATGGTTTGCATTGGATTACCCGGTTCCAGAACATCTGCTGCTGAGCTAAAGAAATGAAAATCAGCACCTGCACTCAGTTTGTTCTTGCTGAAGTTTAACTTAAGGAAAATATCCTGCAATCCAACCGTATTCAGATGATTGCCCACATAATAATAATCCATGTGGCCGTTGAACTTATGATTGGTGCCGTAAAAAGGGTTGAAGCTGTTGATTGTATTGTAATTCGGATTGATAGCATCTTTTTGGCTGGTGCCGGACAGATATTCAAATCCGGGCGTAAAGCTTAAGTTTTCATTTATAGACCACTTAACGTGGAAGGCGTACATCAGCGCATCCAAATCTTTGTCAGATAGCTCTTTACCTACTTGTTTATAGATGCTTGCACCAAGTTGTAAAGGATTAAGATTATATGTTCCTGTAAATCCAAAGGTTTGCGAATAACGGGTAGTGAATTCTGCTTCTTCGCCCACTTTTACATCCTGCTTGCCATTGTTCAGAAATAAGGCACTTAAGTTGAAGTTGCTTGAATGATGGTTGATCCAGAACAATTGCATGGTTTTGTAATTGCCTTCAACGGTATAAACACGCCCGTTTAATTTTTCGGCATCCTGATTGTAAGCCAATCCGGCATGCACCTTCCATGCATTTTTTTCAAATTTCAGCAAACCGATGTCATGACTGCGTCCTTGTTGTGCCCAATCAACATTGCCCAGAATTCGGGAGTCGTCATATATAAGCTCCATGCGTCCCAATTTCAAAGAGAATGAAGGAGTAAAGAAATATTCACCCCAGGCTTCGTGAAGCGAAAAGTTATTGTCAGATAAATTAAGTTGTGGCACATTGCCCCATACCCTTATATCCTGAAGACTTACACCAACCTTCATTTTTTGGTTGGCGTACCTAAAGTTTAAACGACTGCGTTGCGAAATAAAAAGAGCAGCATCCATATCTGTGGTTGCCGGTTGTTTGAATCCATGGCGGTATTCAGCCCGGGGCCGCAACTCTCCACTCAGAACAAATTGTGCCGAGGCTGCTACCGGCAGCAGGAGGGCTAATACAAAAAAAGCAATCTGTAGTTTCGGGTTCATGTCTTGATTTTAAGTTAAGATGATTGTGAAAATAGACAGCATTTAAATCCACTCTTCGCTTAGAGGTTCTCCCTGCAAACTTACAACGGTTTTTTTAATTGGTATGTTCCTGCCTGACATTTGCCGGGCCAGAGTTGCCATTTGTAT
>JAQVEI010000377.1 GCA_028697695.1 Lentimicrobiaceae bacterium | reverse complement strand
TGCCAGCGAAGTGGACCTTAAAGAAGTTATTACCGAAGTTAAGGATAACAAACTCATTATCCGGCTTACCCCCACCAATTTCAGCAGGCAAATTGGCAATATAAGTGTTTTCCTCACCTTTACAACCCTTACGGATATTGATGTAAGCGGCGCGGTGGAATTAAAGGGTTCAAATGAGATGCGCTTCAATGAACTTGAAATTGAAGGCAGCGGGGCTTCAATTATAAATCTCAACATATCAGCAAAAAAACTGGAATGCGAACTGAGTGGCGCGTCCTCTGCCACATTGATTGGTCAGACCGACTATTTCAATATTGATATAAGCGGTGCTTCCAAACTTAATGCCATGGAGGTTTTGGCAAAAACCTGCAAACTTAAAGTTAGCGGTGCTTCATCTGCCAAGGTAAATGTAAAGGATACACTCAGAATAGATGGGAGTGGAGCTTCAGAAGTGCTTTATTCGGGAAATCCTAATGTGGTTGAAACTGAACTGAGTGGAGCTTCAAAGGTAAAAAAAGCCAACTAAAGCAGGGAAATATTTATCAATTGTGGCCTTACAGAGAAATCGGTAAGGCCTTTTTTTATTGTGCAGGTAATGACTTGCGCCCCAAGCGCACGCAAAACAGTGGAGAGAGAAATGTACATACAGATCGTCACCCTCATTGTACCGGTTTTGAAGCAGTGAGGGTGTCTGTTTTTGCAGATTCCATACCGCGAGCACTTTATCTCATCAGCACCGGGTGAATGGAGGCCCGGTTTTACATAAATTCGAGATTAATTTCAGAACTTCTGTTCTATTGTAATCTATTATGTCGTATAAAACACAAGTCGTGTTTTTACCCAGCGTACGAAAAACAACTCCACCGTAATCTATTTATTCAAGTGTTGATATTCATCTCTTTATAGATATATGACGCTATGTTTACGGATTCACTACGTCAAGTTTACGGATCGATAATGAAATGTGCGACAATTGTATTTTACGAACGAAAACTTCTAACAAACTGAAAACCTGTTAATGGGTCAGGAGTTCTGAATTTTCATTGTATTGTTATTTTAAATGATTCGCATTAAAAATAGTTGTATTTTTGTTCAAAGCGCAATTTTGTCCATTGTTTGCTCCTCAAAGAGATACTTTTTATCAATGAAATAACCAACTGCTTTCCCACGTTTTATTCTAAGTTTATAAATTATTCAATTAAAATTAATACCATGAAAAAAATCTATTACCTTTTTACCGGAGTTATAGTGCTTGTTTTGTTTATCGCGGGCATTTATCAGCGAAACCAGCGAACAACGCAAAATGAAAATCGGCCTGCGGTGGTTACTGTGCTGCTAAAGTTTGAAGAAGGATTGTTTTCTCCCAATACCTGCTTCCATGACGCCAAAGATATAAGCTCACCATCAGTTCGACGTATTTTCAAACGGTACCGGGTAAAATCGATGGAAGCTGTATTTAAAAACCGTTATAGCGAAACGGGAAGGCTGAAAAAAGAACTCTCGAAATCGAACTCCTATTTTCTTGAAGGATGGCAAAAAATAGGGTTTGATTCAAAAGAAGTTGCAGAAAACTTTATTACAACTATTAGGAAACAACCTGGAGTGGAACATGTTTTGTTCGATGAACCGTTTCGTTTTACCCCTGATATTGCCCCCAATGATCCAGAATATCAAAACAACAACCAATGGCACCTGAATGATCCTTTTCACCCCAATGCCGACATTGATGCAGAAGCTGCATGGGACATTAACACAGGTAGAAACGATGTGGTTATTGCCATTTTGGACGGGGGAGTTGATTATACCCACCCCGATCTTGATCCGGGTGACAGAAGCAGGGTGATTGCAGGTACTGACACAGGCGATGATGACAACGATCCGATGGACAATTTACCGTATAACGATCCAAACAGTTTTGCAGGGCATGGCACTTCGATAGCAGGTGTTGTAGGAGCAATCACCAACAACGGAGAACAAGTGGCGGGTGTAATGTGGAATTGTCGTATAATGCCTGTAAAGATGATTCGCAGCGGTGGTATCCGTATTCCGCATATCCTTGATTGGAATTGGAGCACTTCGGCCTTCCCTTCTGATGTGGCCGATGCAATTGATTATGCCGTTAATAACGGCGCCCATGTTATTAACATGAGCTATAGTTTTCCTGATAAGGGATGGCCTGTTAACGAAGTGGCCCTAAGGATACCTTTACTTATACAGGCCATTGACAATGCATATCGTAACAACGTGGTTATAACTGCTTCCATGGGGAATTCTTTCGAGACAAACAACAGTACCCGATATCCTGCGGGGTTTAGCGAACAAATTATTGCGGTTGGATCAAGCACCCAACAACGAATAAAAGCCGCATCTTCAAATACAGGCTCCCACATTAGTGTGGTAGCTCCAGGGGTAGATATTCGGACTACAGAACGTGGGGGCGGGCTAAGGACTGTTAGTGGCACTTCATTTTCCGCCCCATTGACGGCGGGAGTTGCAGGCCTTGTGATTTCACAAGGGAAAGACAGACAGTTTAACTTAACAAACGATGATGTTCGGCATATATTGGAACTGACTGCCGTGGATATATATTCTGTGGGTTTTGACAATGAATCGGGAAACGGGATAGTCAATGCCGGCAACGCTCTTCAGTTGCTTGACGAGCCCAATGAAGTATTTCACTACAATAATATCGGGGGGACGTCTGTTAAGATAAAAACCATAGACAAATGGGAATTACTGAGTAATAGGTGGGGACTGGCTGCTGGCCTTTACGTGAATGTAAACCAATATAAAATTACAAAACATATTAATTTTGATGTGCCGTTTTGTGAACCTCCACAGGTATGGATGCGCGAACGGCAAAGCAAATGCTTGAGTGCTGCCAATCCCAATAATGGCCGGCTTTATTCAAGAATAACGAATGTCTCTAACACAGGGTTTGACCTGGAATATTATACATACTATGTCCGTAAAAATTTATTGGATCAAGACATCAACAAATGGATTCCAGCAGCGCCAGCTTCCACAAATGTTGCTTACACGGTAGTCGGAGAGCCTAATTTTGCTGGTGTTGCGGGCCTTTCCGGCCCTTCCTTTGTCTGTTCCAATAGTGCATATACAGTAACAAACCTTCCCCCCGGCGCCACCATTACCTGGGACCAAAGCTTCGGTATTTCACGTGTTTCTCCTCAGGGTTCAAATCCTTGCACATTCTCACCCCGGTTCATGGGTGAAGGTTGGATTGAAGCGACAATTAACGGTGGCTGTGGAGGGAGTTATACCCTTCCATGGAAAAACGTGTGGATAGGCCAACCCAATACTCCGACTGAAATTATCCCGTTCTGGAATAATGGGATGGAATTTGGCAGCGATTCCTATTATGATTTCCGGGTAACTACCCAGCCGGGAGCAAGTTATTACACCTGGAATGTTGGCGGAGGAACCATTATAGCTGGGCAAGGTACAGATTGGATTACAGTCAGGACATTTGATGCAACAGGAGGGAATAACATTAATTTTTCGGTTGGTCTGCAGGTTGGGAACAGTTGCGGCTTAAGTAATTATTTTGCACGTACAGG
>JAQVEI010000376.1 GCA_028697695.1 Lentimicrobiaceae bacterium | reverse complement strand
TGATTTGCGAAAATCTTAAACATGAAACCATGATCAAAAGCAAGTTTTTTTTACAAATATTCCTGTGGCCTGCGCTGCTGTTGTGGAGTGTATTTATGTATGCAGAGGAGAGCGACAGCATAAATCTAATGACGTGGAACATTAGATTAGATGTGGCTTCAGATGGTATTCATCAATGGAAATACCGGGAACAACCGCTGACATCCTTTATATTAAAGGTGCAACCGGATGTTTTGGGAATTCAGGAAGCCCTGGACCATCAGGTTAATCAAATTAATTCCCGCTTAAAAGGGTATGCAGCGCTGGGTGTGGGCCGTGATGATGGCGCCCAAAAAGGAGAATATAATGCTTTGTACTATAAGGTCAAAAACATCAGGGAGGTAAGAAGCGGCACATTTTGGTTGTCGGAAATGCCTGAAGTGGCCGGCAGTAAAGGTTGGGACGCAGCCTGCAACCGCATTGCCACCTGGGCAGAATTTGAACACCTAAAGAGTGGAAAACACTTTTTGGTCATGAATACTCATTTTGATCATGTGGGCGATACTGCAAGGGTCAATAGCGCCAAACTTATAGTACTAAAGTTGGAAGAACTGGCCAAAGCGTTGCCGGCCGTGCTGATGGGCGACTTTAATGTAGATGATACACATGAGGTATACCGTATTTTAACGGATCCTAAAAATGAGATTGCCCTCAGCGATAGCAGAAAAAGCAAAGATTGCGAGGTGTTGGGGCCAAATGTTTCTTTTGTGGATTTTAACCCGGAATATCAGCCATCACTGCCCATTGATTTTATCTTTGCATCCCCAACTTTAAAGGCAGGCAGGAGCATTATTTACGACTTCAGAGGAAAGGGCAATTATTTATCCGATCACCTTCCGGTAATTGTTGAAATGGCCTTGCCTGACTAATGAAACTGCTGTTTAAAAAACAAACAACTTACCCCTGGTACCGCAACTGGGGCTGACCAGATATCCGAAATCGTAATTAATTTCGAGTACAAACATTACACTAAGGTTGTGGGTCGGATTTGAGTCGCGCATGGTGAAAACCGGGAAATTTTTGTCCTTTCCGCTGGCTGAGGCCATGTCGGTTATCATATAATTGAATCTTAAACCTGTAGCTATACCAAAATTGTCGGTGCCAAGTATATAGCCACCGAAGCCTGCCGTAATGCCAAAATTGGAAGAGTTGACCATATCAGCGGGAGCGGCCGGAGAGATAAAATCGCCGCCTTCATCCGTATATTTTACGCTGGAATAGGAAGACCACTGTGGGCCGATTTCAAAATAAGTTCCATTTCTGTTGGTCCGGTACATCAACAGCAGATCCATTCCACTAATGGTAAATTCCCTAACGGCATCGGTGGTGGCAGACCAACTTTCGGGCCGGTAAGTAAATGCCTGACTGAACTGCGACATCATCACATCAAAAGTTATCTGATGTTCCTGAATAAAGTTAAATCCCAACTTAGCACCAAAGGCATAGGCAGGCTTAAATTTATGCACAATTTCCTGATTGTCAAATATTTGCTTATTGTACATCATTGAAGTTCCAATGCCACCTTTTAAACCGGCATCAAACCAGGTTTGGCCCCGGAGCATACCCACTGAAAGCATAGCCACCATTATAAGTATTAATCTTTTCATACGTTTTAACATTTTTGAGAAATCAAAATTAGCAAAATACCCGATAATCTGACACACAAACTTACAATCTTAAATATATTTCTTTGGAATGGTAAAAATAGAGTAGTTTTGAAGCACGAAAACATCGTTTTTTTTATCAATAATATTATGGTGCGCTTTACACACTTCAGGAACGTAATTGTATTATTTGCATTTAATCTAATCACGTATGCCACTCTTGCTCAGCAGCAGCCGGCATCTTATGTAAACCCATTTATAGGTACAGGGGGGCACGGACATACATTTCCGGGCGCAACTGTTCCGTTTGGCATGGTTCAACTAAGTCCTGATACGCGTCTTGAAGGTTGGGATGGTTGCAGCGGCTATCATTACAGTGATGAACACATTTACGGTTTCAGTCATACCCACCTGAGCGGTACAGGTGTACCGGATTATTGTGACATATTATTTATGCCCTTCAATGGTGATCTCCAATTAAACAATGGCTATGATGGCATGCCAGGTTACCGTTCTGCCTTTAAGCATGAAGATGAACGTGCCGAAGCGGGATATTACCGTGTGAAATTACTGAAGGACGGGATAAATGCAGAACTGACCGCCACCAATCGGGTTGGCTTTCATAAATACACTTATTCAAACAAAAAAAATCAGTCGATTTTAATCGATTTACAGCATCGTGATATGGTAACAGATTCATGGATCAACAAGGTAAACGATTATGAAATTGAAGGTTTCCGCGGATCTACCGGCTGGGCCAGAGACCAAAGAATTTATTTTGCAGCCCGTTTTTCAAGGCCTATTAAAAAAGCAAGATTATACTCAAACGATTCCTTGGTAGAAGGCAATATCATTCGTAATAGCAAAAATATAAAAGCAGGGTTATTTTTCGAGGACGGTGAAGATGTTATATTGGTAAAAGTGGGTATCTCCGCAGTTAGTGCGGAGAATGCACGGAAGAACATGGATGCCGAAATTGCCGGATGGGATTTTGATGAAACGCGGACTAAGGCCACAACATTATGGAACAAGGAGTTAAACAAAATTCAGGTTAGCGGTAAAGATGAAACATCTAAAACTATTTTTTACACGGCAATGTATCATGCAATGATTGCTCCAAACACCTACTATGATGTTGATGGAAGCTATCTGGGCCGTGACTTCAAAATTCATCAACTGTCCCCTTCAGAGGGAGGATACTACACCGTGTTTTCTCTTTGGGATACTTACCGTGCCTTGCATCCACTGTTTACCATAATAGACCAGGAACGTACGGGTGAATTTATTCAAACTTTTATCAATCAGTATGAGCAGGGTGGTATGCTGCCGGTGTGGGAGCTTGCAGCAAACGAAACCTGGTGTATGATAGGATATCACGCGGTGCCGGTAATTGCGGATGCATGGGTGAAAGGTATCCGGAACTATGATGAAGAAAAGGCTTTGAAGGCCATGTTGAACAGTGCTTCAGCCAATCATTTTGGATTGAATTCATACCGCAAGCTGGGTTATATTCCCGCGGGGGATGAAGCGGAATCCGTATCCAAAACTTTAGAATATGCCTATGATGATTGGTGTATTGCCGAAGTTGCCGGCGCGATGGGAAAAGATGAACTCAGAGATGAGTATTTAAAGAGAGCTCAATCGTATAAACATGTTTTTGATCCTCAAACACAATTTATGCGGGCGCGTCATAACGGAGGCTGGTTTACGCCATTTGATGCAGCGGAGGTTAACTTTAATTATACAGAAGCCAATTCGTGGCAATACAGTTTTTATGTACCTCATGATATGGAAGGGTTTGCCCATCTAATGAAAGGAAAAGAAGCCCTGGCCAAAAAGCTGGACGATCTTTTCAATGCCTCTTCGGTTACCACAGGAAGAGACCAGTCAGACATTACGGGTCTTATCGGTCAATATGCGCATGGAAACGAACCCAGCCACCAC
>JAQVEI010000375.1 GCA_028697695.1 Lentimicrobiaceae bacterium | reverse complement strand
ATCACAAATACCGTATCCGCGATGGCTTTGCCGGCAAGCAGGCCATCACCATGAAAGAGATATACAACCTGCAGCCGGGCGATTATGTTACCCATATTGATCATGGCATTGGCCGGTTCGATGGGCTGGAGAAAATTGAAAACAATGGCCGGCAACAGGAGGCCATACGCCTTATTTATCAAAACAACGATATTTTATATGTAAGCATACATTCGCTTCACCGCATCTGCAAATATGTAGGGAAAGAAGGCACCATGCCCACCCTGAACAAGTTGGGCAGTCAGGCCTGGAATAAACTAAAATCCAAAACCAAGCAAAGGGTAAAAGATATAGCCAAAGACCTGATTAAGCTATATGCCGAACGCAAGGCTGCCGATGGTTTTGCTTTTACACTAGACACCTACATGCAGCATGAGCTGGAAGCCTCGTTTATCTATGAAGATACACCCGATCAGGTAAAAACAACTGCCGATGTAAAGAGAGATTTGGAGAAATCATACCCCATGGACAGGCTGGTGTGTGGCGATGTAGGCTTTGGTAAAACAGAAATAGCCATTCGTGCCGCCTTTAAGGCTGTGGCCGACAGCAAACAGGTAGCCGTGTTGGTGCCAACCACCATTTTAGCATTGCAGCATTATAAAACCTTCAATGATCGACTGGCAGAATTTCCCTGCAGGGTAGAATATATTAACCGGTTTAAAAGTGCACGACAGCAAACCGAAATCCTCAAAAAGCTTGAAAAAGGAGAAATTGATATCCTGATAGGAACACACCGTCTGGTGAGTAAGGATATTAAATTTAAAGACCTGGGGTTGATGATTGTGGATGAGGAGCAAAAATTCGGTGTAGCCACCAAAGAAAAGCTCAAGCAATTAAAGGTAAACGTGGATACACTTACCCTAACGGCTACGCCTATACCAAGAACACTGCAGTTTTCACTGATGGGGGCACGGGATCTGAGCGTCATCAACACACCGCCACCCAACCGCTATCCTGTTCAAACGGAACTTCATGTGTTTGAAGAGGAGACTATTCGCGATGCCATAAATTTTGAGCTATCGCGGGGAGGCCAGGTGTTTTTCGTGCATAACCGCGTGAACAACATACTGGAAGTGGCCGGTATGATTCAACGGCTGGTGCCGGATGCCCGTATAGCCATCGGACACGGACAAATGGAAGGACGTAAACTCGAAAAGGTGATGCTGGACTTTGTGGAAGGCCTGTATGATGTATTGATAGCCACCACCATCATTGAATCGGGACTCGATATTCCCAATGCAAACACCATACTCATTAATGAAGCCCAGAATTACGGGCTGAGCGATTTGCATCAGTTGCGCGGGAGGGTGGGACGAACCAATAAAAAGGCATTTTGCTACCTGCTGGCTCCTCCCCTTTCTGTACTTACTGATGAAGCCCGCAAACGCCTGAAAGCCATTGAAGAGTTTTCGGAGCTGGGCAGTGGCTTTAATATAGCCATGAGAGACCTGGATATACGGGGGGCAGGCAATATTCTGGGAGCTGAGCAAAGTGGATTTATCAGCGAAATAGGCTTCGAAATGTATCAGCGCATCCTGGATGAAGCTATTACGGAACTTAAAGAAACCGATTTTAAAGAACTGTATCAGGACGAAGCACCATCCACGCAAAAGCATTACGTTAGAGAATGCCTCATTGAAACAGACCTCGAAATTATGCTTCCCGACAAATATGTAACCAATATTACTGAGCGATTGAGTCTTTATAAAGAGCTGGATGGATTGAATACAGAGGAAGAGTTGCTCGGTTTTCAGGAAAAACTAATTGACCGTTTCGGCCCTGTACCACCACAAACCCAGGAACTTATCAACACCCTGCGCCTCAGGCGCATGGCCCGGCAACTGGGATTTGAAAAAATTAGTCTGAGAAACAACCATATGACCGCCACTTTTATCAGCGATAAGGATTCACCCTTTTACCAAAGCAGTATTTTCAGCGCGGTATTGCAGTTTATTCAGGTTTACCAGAAAAGCGTAAGGATGAAAGAGGTTAATGATAAACTAAGCCTTACCTTTAAAAATATAACTTCCGTATCAGATGCAATCCGGGCATTGGTGCCGCTGGATGAAATGGCGCCACAATAAGAAATGCCCGTTTATTCAGCGACTTTTGCATTGCTGTGAGATCAATACAGCCGGAACAATGGTAAGACTGTGCGGTAAAGTGTAGATTGAGTTACAAGCAGATTAAGGGTGCACTCTTTTGAAAAACAATCCCTGAATGCCGTAATCGTTGGCTTTTACTTTAACATAATCCATATCGCCCGAAGTAATGCCTGCTGCATCGGAAAGGGTAAAGCCCAATGCCCTCAGCATATCGGTTTCATGTGAGGAAGAGATCACGTACATAGGGGTTTGTTCGCTCAATCCATCGCCGGAATTTAATATGGTTTCCACCAGGCGGCCAAGCTTAAATTCGACCTTTGAGGCCAGTTCATTTTCATCGCTAAGTCGCAGCGCGAAGCTAAGCGGGTCCAGGTACTTCATATCAAAAGGCATTACCTGATGCAGGCGGGCTGCAACCTCTACAATTTCATAATAATCCGGCACCCGTGTTGAATCACGCGTCAGCAGGTTTAAACTGTCGATAAGCGAAGCCTTGGGTTTGTTTAAATATTCCGGCTGAAATACATAGCCATAATACAGCAGCCGGTATTCTTTCAAAGTGAGCGTAGTATCGTTTAGCTGATATCTGGCCATTAAATTGGGATAATAATAAGCTGAACGTTCGCTGCTGATGGTTTTCCGGATTTTATTCAGATCAGGAGCCTGGCTGCCAGACTTTTGCGCCCATGAAAATATTGGAATTACAATCAGCAATATGCTGACAAATACATTCTTCATCATAATTTAAATATTAAATACAGCCAAAAGCTTACTGTTCATCATAATAGGATTCTTCATCCCTGAGGCCCATCCATAAATAAATAATCGAGTTCAGTATCTCGTCATCAGGTTCTTCTGATTCATTAAAATTGGGCAAATCCCGCGTTAGCTTCTCCACCCGCTGAAGTGAAATCGCGACAAGATTCTCTTCCGGGTAATTGTGATGGAGCATCATGGCGATGGTACCGTAGTTGTTCCAGTTCAATGAAACTTTCTGGGCCAGTTTCAGTTCGACCTGTTGCATAATTTCAGGAATTTGCTCTTCTTCCAACGTCAGGTTTAGCTTTTTCAGGGCATTCACCAGCATAGGTGTATTTAAGGGTATATCAGGATACATGGAGGGAAACAAATGTTTGTTATCCTCATAAATGCTATCCGCCAAAGCTATTATGTCAATGTTTTGCATAATTATACCGAACGCTCATAATTAACCTGCAAATATAAAGTTATTCTCAGGCAAAAGATAAGTATCCCGGTTTTTTAATTAATATCTCAGGAATGAATTTTTAAACGGCTGGCCAGATCAAAAAACTCTTTCAAACACAGCATGGTGAGCTGGGCATCTTCAAGCGCATTGTGCGTACCGTTATACCGTTTAAACACGAACCATTCAGAAAGTGATATTAAGCTATGTGAGCGGGGCGTAGTCTTTCCATTGACTTCGAG
>JAQVEI010000374.1 GCA_028697695.1 Lentimicrobiaceae bacterium | reverse complement strand
AGTTTGGCGAAAAAGTTTAACCGATAAATTTAATGAAGTCACCGCATTGCTGGTTACCGGTGATAACCATATAATAGCGGCGGCAAGCAAAAGATTGTTTAAACTTGACACAGACGGAAGTATCATCTGGCAGCAAAAATACGGTGAAGCTAACGCGTCGGAAACCAGAGGCCATTTAATTCGTGAAGTTACTAACGGCGACTTGTTTTTATATGGCTATGATAAAATTCGAGATGGATTTAATACTACTTATGAGCCAAAGTTGAGAATTTTCAGCCAGAATGGTGAAATAAGAGACAGTACCTTGCTCCCTATAAATACCGGTAGCTCTGTATCCTATGGAAACGATTATATTTGTATTGGAAATGATTTTACTTCTTTTCCCCGCAACCTGCTGTATCGGCATGATATCAATGGACTGATATTTCAGGAAAAGGAAATTCTTATGGGCGAGAAAGTGCGTTTACAAAATATGGTCGAAAATCATGAAGGCAACCTGGTTGCTTTGGGATTTTTGGATAAGGATGTTGTTTTACATTGTATGACCAAAGAAGGCGATAGTCTGTGGACGCGCTATATAAATAATGAAGCAAGAACCGTTCCCATGGATATGAAGCTTGCAGCAGACGGAGGCTATGTTATTTCGTATTTTTTTGAATCAAACGAAGGTGGGAGTAACCCTGGTCTGATTAAAACTGATGCCCTGGGCAACATCAGCGGTTTGGGATTCGAAGAAAGTGAGATAAATCAGCGCGTTAAGGTCTATCCAAATCCTGCTGCAGAATATGTGGTTTTTGAGTTGCAAAAACCAGTGCAATCCGCCACAATTACAATTACCGATATCACCGGCAGACAAGTTGCAACTATTCCTCTAACCGGTGAAAAGACAAGTTGGCAAACTGCCGGACTACCTTCGGGGGTTTACCTTTATCGAATTGAAGGTAATAACGCGGTAGCTTCAGGCAAACTGGTGATTTTGATTGAATAATCAATGTTCACATAACCTGGGCAAAACAAATATTTTCCAACATTTGGGAATATTGTTGAGGGTGCTAAAACAGTGTATCACACTGAAACGCTCATCAAGTGGTCGTAAACCTACAGAAATTTTCAAAATTGACGCGACATAGTATCAGGTATTTACAAACTCAAACCTGCAATGTGGGTTAATGAACTATTGAAATTCACTTAACATTAATTCCAAAACAGACATCGCTCCAAAAAATAAATACCGAATTCATACAATTCTATTTACTCAACTTCCCTAATGCTTCTTCAACAGCGTTTAACGTTGGCTGAATGGATATTTCGCTGCCAACGGCTCCTTTCATCCATAATTGTGGAATCAATCTTCCCTGAGTGTACATGCGGTTAAATTCGGCGGCCAGCGGCTTGCCTTTTACCTGCTGGGATACCTGAAACTCTATAAGATGTCCCATTGGATAATTCGAGAGATAAAGCGGATTATCAATCATATGGGAATAAATGGCAAGTATAGGTTCATCCTTATCGCCAAGTATTCCCGCATAATAACTGTTCCACACTTCTTTGGCTGCGCCCGCAACCGCCTCTTTCAATTGAGCAGCAGTAGCTTCCGGGTTAGCATACATCCATTTCCATACCTTCATATCCACCAGCGAAACGCCCATAATTTCATAGCACGACCAGAAGTTATCCAGCGCCATCATATGCTCCTTATCGGGATCGGCATTTGGCATTCCCAAAAGTTCCAGGTCACGGTTCTGAAACAGAAATGCAACAGCTTCGGTGAATGCAGTATTGGGAACACCGTTAAGCATATAATAATCTACATCATTCATGGTTACAGTTTGTTCCACGTTATGACCAACCTCATGAACAGCAATGTTGTATCCCTTATAATCCATACCATTTTCACTGATTCGGGTCCGCAGGTGAGCCAGGTCGTTACGCATTTCTGCACCCCAGGCATGTCCCGAGCCACGGGCTGCATCCACTGTTATCAGTGAAGCGATCCGAACGGCTTCTGCCTTATTCCATCCCAACTTAATAAGGATGTTGGGTAAATCGGCTTCAAGGGCTGAAGCATTTGGATACTTCTTTGAGGTTATGGCTGTAAGCTGCTCTTCAGGCACTCCCCCCCGCGATTTAAATCCATTGTACCAAATATCGAACGGTTGCAGTTCGCGTCCAAGGCGCGCTTTGATAAATTTTGCCACCTCTTTTACCTGAGCCGAGGAAACAAAATCAATAAACAACTGCTCCACGTCCTCCTGCGAAATCTCCATGCTGCCTTCAAAGGCCCGGTCAATGTAAGTAGGCTGGTGTGAGCTGTATTGATCAACCGATTTCATCACTTTAAAGTTATCTAAAAGCACCTGATAGCGTGTATCGGGTTCCGGGCTTGACGTTGCTTCCCGGCCGTCTTTGAATATTTTATTGCTTTCCGGCTCCCACTCATACTCGTTGTTATTAATAACCTGGATGGGAATGCTCTGATATATAATGTGCTTCATCACATCATATATCATTTGTTGTTTTTCCAATCCGTCCACCTGTGCATAGTTCGACTTCAGTTCATCGCGCAAACCCCAATGGGTAATTAGCTTCATCTCCACCGGAAATGGGAATCTGCCACCTGAATTTTTCAGCTTGCCCATGTAAATGTTGTAATCCGAAATGTAAGCATCGGCTTCCGTAAGCGTTTGGGATGCTTTCAGGATGATATCCGCAGGAATCCGCGAGGTAAACCTGTCGCCCATCCGTGCGTAAGCCCATTGCAGCCTGCTCCAGTTAATGCCCTGTTCTGTTTTCTCTTTCAGGGTGTAATAGGGAAAGTTGAGCGCGGTGAGGAAGGCAACCTTGTTGTTGAACAAATCGTCGTCAAGATGAGCAGAAGCGTCGTAACTGCCAAACATCATATCCACCGGTTCAAGCTCACCTCCGGTTAAGTGAAGTGGCTCTTTAAGCTGCAGATCAATGCGATGAAAGTTGCCTCTCAACACTTCGAAATTACGCTGTAATTTCAAAAATAAGGTCTTAATTGCCGTGTCGGAGCTAACAAAATTGTTTTTGCAAAACTGTTCAAAATCCGTGGATGAACCATCGCTTTCCCGCCACAAATCCGCCACCTGGGTTACGCCCCGCTCTATGCGAAACTGATGGCTACTTCCCAGGGAATCGGCAAGTTGTGAAATGACTTTTTCAATCACCGGTTTCCCAATAAACATAACCGGAGATTCATTGACCGTACCTTCTTTTTTAGTGTTGCAGCCACTGGCAAGCATGATGGATACAGACATAAGCATGAGTATTTTACGCATGATAAAACGAGTTTAAATTCAGGCAAACCTACAAAACAATTTTGAAAGTGATATAGCCTTTTTTGATATTTAATCATTAATGTATTGCCTCAACCTGGTGGATGGATATTTCCTCAACAGTGGAGTGTGAAAAGCCGTTTAATGGTACTGACTTCCTATCCCAGGCTACAAAATTAGATGTGAAGCATGGTATCCAATAACTAATTGAACCACAAGGGTTAATATCTATATTTAACGACTAACAATTTATTTTTATCACTTTTTCTGCAATTTACTTGACTTTCCCATAG
>JAQVEI010000010.1 GCA_028697695.1 Lentimicrobiaceae bacterium | reverse complement strand
CATCAAAGAACAGCGTGAACCCATTGTTGGTGGAATGGGGTTTGGCCTCAGGTCGCGTATACTGGGCTATTTTATACGGGCCGATTACGCCTGGGGAATAGAAGATATGCTCATTAAAAAACCTGTTTTCTACATCTCACTCAGCCTGGATTTTTAAACATCAGCCTACGTGGCCAATATTGAAAAAGACACGTATCCGGGAAACCATCATTGCATTTTAAATTTTATGTTGGAAATCATCAAAATTGGATGATTAAGTTGCCATCTGTATATAAATAATCTTAAAAGGATGCTGGTAAAACTTCAAAATTAATATCTTTGCCTATTGTTATTTAACAAACAATCCGACATTAACCTCTTAAAAATTAATAAACATGTACGATCGCGTTCAAGCTCATCTTCAGAAAGAATTAACCGACATTAAAGAAGCCGGTCTTTACAAAAAGGAACGGGTAATTACCACCCCTCAGGGTGCCGAGATTAAGGTTCAAAGCGGCGACGAAGTGCTTAACTTCTGTGCCAACAACTATCTTGGCCTTTCAAACAACCCCAAGCTTATAGCTGCTGCCAAAGAAGCTCTTGATACACATGGCTATGGTCTTTCATCGGTTCGTTTTATTTGTGGCACACAGGATCTTCACAAAGAACTGGAAGCAAAAATTGCTGAATTTTTCGGCACTGAGGACACCATTCTTTATGCAGCATGTTTCGATGCCAACGGTGGAGTATTTGAGCCTCTGCTGGGCGAAGAAGATGCCATCATTTCCGATGCTTTAAACCATGCGTCAATCATTGATGGTGTGCGGTTAAGCAAAGCACAACGCTATCGCTACAACAACAGCGACATGGCCGATCTGGAAGAGCAATTGAAAAAAGCTATGGCTCAGCGATTCAGACTGATTGTTACCGATGGCGTTTTCTCTATGGATGGTAATGTTGCCAAAATGGATGAGATTTATGCACTTGCCCGTAAATATGATGCCATGATTATGGTGGATGAATGTCACTCAGCCGGAGTGGTAGGTGAAACCGGACGCGGTGTTACCGAATTGTTCGACCTGCGCGGCAAAGTGGAAATCATCACCGGAACCCTCGGGAAGGCATTCGGAGGCGCTATTGGTGGATTCACCACCGGCAAAAAAGAAATTATAGAATTGTTGCGCCAGCGTTCACGCCCGTATCTTTTCTCCAACTCCATCCCGCCTATGGTTGCCGCCGCAGGTATCAAAATGTTTGATATGATGAGCGAAACCAATGATCTGCAGGATAAATTGCATGAAAATACTGCCTATTTTACTGAAAAAATGGATAAAGCCGGTTTTGACATTAAGCCAACCAAAAGTGCTATTGTAGCTGTAATGCTTTATGATGCAAAATTATCGCAGGAAATGGCTGCAAAACTGCTGGATGAAGGCATTTATGTTATTGGATTCTACTATCCGGTTGTACCCAAAGGTCAAGCCCGCATCCGTGTCCAGATTTCAGCTGCGCACAGCCGCAAACAACTTGACAAATGCATTCAGGCTTTCACCAAGGTAGGCAGAGAATTGGGTGTACTCAAAGCATAGTGTTGTAAATACGGTAAGTGTTTCTTACCCCTCCGAAAAAGGACAAAATCGTATTAAACTGATTTTGTCCTTTTTTTTGAAGGGCATAACTATCGTTTTTAGCCAAAAAACGGTGATATCTTTCCATTTCTTTTGCTGAAAGCATTTTTTCTGCCGGATAATTTTTTTTATTTTTGATTGTGAACATCCGGCAATTCAGCCGGATGATTTAAAAGGATAAAATCAGCGCTATGAAAATTACATTTATTGGTGGTGCGCAACAGGTAACCGGCAGCAAGTTTCTCATTGAAACAGATAAAGGAAAAAAAATTCTCCTCGATTGTGGTATTTTTCAGGGCAAGGGTCTGGAAACGGATGCCATGAACAGGGACTTGCCATTTAGTCCGGGTGAAATCGACTATATTCTCCTTACCCATGCACATATAGATCATTCCGGGCTGATACCTTACATGTACCACCTTGGCTTCAGGGGTTCGGTAATATGCACCAATGCCACGCGTGATTTATGCAGCATAATGCTGGCTGACAGCGGGCATATACAGGAGAGTGACACGCATACCTTTAATAAAAAACGGGCACGGGAGGGCAAGCCGGCAGTTGAACCTTTGTATACACCGGAAGATGCACGTCAGAGCCTTGAGCTTTTTGTTGGTATGGGCTACAAACGGATTTTTCAACCCGAGGAAGATTTAAGTCTGGAATTCACCAATACAGGCCATATGCTGGGAAGCGGCGTGGTGAATCTTTCAGTAAAGGAAGCGGGCAAAACCATCAGAATTGCCTATACAGGTGATGTTGGCCGTCCATACAATCGCATACTTAAGCCACCTGCACCCTTTCCACAGGCTGATTACCTGATTACCGAAGCAACCTACGGAAACCGTCTGCATCCACCGGCTCAAAATGCGGAAGAAGAGCTTTTGGAAATTGTTAAACATACCTGTGTAACCAAAAAAGGCAAGTTGATTATACCTTCATTTGCCATTGGCAGAACTCAGGAACTGGTTATGGTCCTGAACAATTACTTTAACGAAGGCAGATTACCGAGAGTGCCTATATATGTTGACAGTCCTCTGGCAGTAAATGCTACGGATATATTCAGGCTCCACCCCGAATGCTTCAACCGGGAAGTAATGGAAGTTATGGAAAACGACCCCGACCCATTTGGTTTTGGTTCACTGCGATATATCAGAAAAGTGAGTGAAAGCAAAAATCTCAACAGATCGGATGCACCCATGGTTATTATATCTGCCTCCGGGATGATGGAAGCAGGCAGGATAAAACATCATCTGGCGAACAATATTTCCAATCCCCGCAATACCGTTCTGGCGGTCGGTTATTGTGCCGATGGAACGTTAGGCCACCGGCTGATTGAAGGAGAAAAAGAAGTATCCATTTTTGGCAACATACACCATGTAAAAGCCGACATCAGGAAAATTGAAGCATTCAGCGGACACGCCGATTATAAGGAGATGGCAGACTTTCTGGAGTGTCAGGATAAACAAACATTAAAAAAGATCTTCCTGGTACATGGCGAACCCGACGCGCTCAATCACTACAGCAATTACCTGGCAAGCCGGCAATTTTCAAATATCAGTATCCCAGCAGCAGGCCAAGCCTACGGATTATCATGAACAAAGTATAATTTGAGAATAAATTGCCTGTGTTTAAAATCTCCTTTTGTCAGAAAAATAGTAAATTTCACCCTTTTAGAAAGCCATGAAGAGGTTATAGGCAGTTATTGTCCCACTTGAATTAGTAACATTGAATACTTTCTTCGACAAGTTAGGGCATTGTCTGTTAAGATTATTAGGGCAATTTCCGGTTCTACTGACAATATCATCAGGGTCAGTGAAAATACAGCATATATTTCACTCAGGAATCAAGGAAGGATTTAATCATTATTTTAAAAAAGTCTCTATCAAAAATAAAAAAGTCTCTACCAAAAAAAACAGACCGGATATCTCACGATTCCGGTCTGTAACAAAAACATAAACTATGAAAAAATTAATTGGATCGCGGGGCTTTTTTCCGTGTTGAATAGTTGATTTTAAAAGCACCCACTTTCCGCAATTCCTGTTTAACATCCGTTACTACCCCCATCTTAACATCCTTATCTACCTTAAGTGAGGTGGTAAGCAATCCACGGTCGGCTTCCGGCCGTGTTTCGCGTTCGTTGTAAATAAATTCCGCTATGTCGTTCACGGTACGAAAACTATCGTTTAGTTGAATACGCGATTCTGTACCATACATCTTGGACTGAGTTGGCGGGCCGATATAAATGAAACTGACCAATGATTTTTTTTCCAGCTTCTGAACTTCACTGGCTTCCGGAGGAACAACCTTCACTTTAAGGGTCACTTCCCGCATGGTGGTGGTAACCATAAAGAAGAATAGCAGCATGAAAATAATATCAGGCATTGAGGCGGTGCTGATTGCAGGTAACTCACCCGATTTCTCTTTTTTAAATCTGGCCATATTATTTTCCTCCTATATTTTCGGGTTCAGCTTCAGATATCGACATTGGGATAGCAGCCTGAATAGCGTCAATATCTCTCTGATTACTGAGTTCTGAAAATTTGACACCAAACTTCTGCTTTGAGAGCTCATCGCGCAGTTCATTTACTGCAGCAGTGAGTTCATTTTGCACCTGAATGTACATATCGTAAGAGGTACCCCGGTCGTTTTTAAGTGAAATAATACCTCTTGAAACCGGGTATTCACCCAGACCCGG
This sequence comes from Lentimicrobiaceae bacterium, assembly GCA_028697695.1. Lineage (GTDB taxonomy): Bacteria > Bacteroidota > Bacteroidia > Bacteroidales > Lentimicrobiaceae > Lentimicrobium. The sequence goes on along the minus strand of JAQVEI010000010.1, from coordinate 11,359 downwards.
AATATTCTCCATTCGTTTCTCTGGCAGGTCCTCCCGGTTCTGGGGGTTGGAGAGAAATTCCTTGGCTTCAGCACGCAACGTTCTGATATCGCCCCAGCCACTTTCTACAAAAAGCCGGTCGCTTTTGTTGACCAAAACATTAAACACGTTGCGCTCCTTCACATCAGGTGTAGGTGCAGTGGGATCCGGTGGTGGCGGCAATCGTCTTACTATTCCCGAATCTACGTCCATGGTAGTAGTTACCAGAAAGAAGATCAGCAACAGGAAAGAGATATCGGCCATTGACCCGGCATTAATTTCGGGAACTTTTCTAGCCATAGTTATTCCTTTTTTTGAGGAAACAAATTATTTAAACCATTTGGCCACCTCAGCATAAACAATGCTGATAACCACACCGGCAAAAACGATGTAGGTGGCTACCAAACCTCCGCCAATTATCTTTGAGGCATTTGGACTGATGTTGTGCTTTTCATAGAAAAGGCCGGTTTCAGCAGGAGAAACCATGTATGAAAACAACAGTACAACTACCAATATACCGAATCCTATTAAACCACTTTTTGCTTTCTTAAAGTTGCTGAAAGTCTGAATGAGTGGAAAAACAATTGCTGTAATGGCAGCAATAATAAACAGTATATAAGTCAGGTAGAGGCCTATATTAATTAAAGGACTGTCTTGCATCTCGTTTATTTTTTGATGGTTTTATTTTTAACCAGAATATCCATAAATGAAATGGTAGCATCTTCCATAGAGTTCACAATGCCGTCAATTTTTGAAATCAGGTAATTGTAGAAAATCTGAAGGATGATGGCTACGATTAGACCGAAAACGGTCGTCAAAAGAGCAACTTTCATACCGCCGGCCACAACCGTGGGCGAAATATCACCGGCTGCTTCAATAGCATCAAAAGCCTGAACCATACCTACAACGGTACCAAGGAATCCGAGCATAGGAGCCAAAGCGATAAACAAACCAATCCAGGAGAGGTTGTTTTCCAGACGGCCCATCAGAACACCACCGTAAGAAACGATTGATTTTTCAACCATTTCGAGTCCTTCATCATAACGGTCGAGACCCTGATAAAAAATGCTGGCTACCGGTCCGCGGGTGTTTTTGCAGATTTCTTTGGCAGCACCAATACCTTCCATTTCCAAAGCAGTTTCTACTTTGTTGAGTAATTTTTGGGTGTTGGTGGTTGAAAGATTCAAATAAATGATCCTCTCAATAGAAAGACCTAAACCTAAGATGAGAACCAGCAATACCGGGAACATCCAGCCGGGAGAACCTTCAATAAACTTTGCCTTCAACACCTGATGGAATGATTGTGGTGCCTCTTCTTCAGTTACCAGGGTTTCTTCTGGAGCAGCCTCGGGAGCCGCTGTGGTTTGGGTTGCCGTGTCGGTGGCTACCTGCTCTGTTTGCTTGGTGGGTTGATCCTGAGCCACTACTATGCTTGTAACACCAAAGGTGAGCATGCCTGCTACGGTCAAAAGCGCAATTAATTTTTTCATAGTTAATTGTTATTGATTTTGTTTTAAGGAATTTTGGTTTTGTTTCTGCTTATTATTCAATTGGTTTGTGTTTGCTTCAATCTTGCGGAGAGAATGGGATTCGAACCCATGATACGCTTTTGGCGTATACACACTTTCCAGGCGTGCGCCTTCGACCAACTCGGCCATCTCTCCATAACAGGCTCAAATTTACGCCCTTTATTGATTTTTCAGTGCGCTAAATTACAATAAATTATGATTTACAATGGATCAAACGCTTTTTTTTTTGAAAACTAACTGCAAATATAATGGTTTATTCTTAAAAAAATTATAAAAATAAAACCTCCTGCAACACACTATTTTTTTGCCCCAACACAAACCAAACCTGCAAATATCAGGATATTGCATAAACTGCTTGCTGATTTAAATGAGTTTATTCTACGGTAAGCTCTCCACGCAGGGGTCGCTGCAAATTCTCTGACAACTCTCTTCCTGAAAAGCCTTTACCCAACAAAAACATCATTTTAGCCACTGCCGACTCCGTAGTAATGTCGAAACCACCTACTACCCCTATCGCTTCAAGCTGAGTGCTGGTTTCGTATTTACCCATTTCAACCGATCCCCCTTTACATTGCGTAACATTAAAAATGGTTATCCCTCTACCAATCGCTTCTTTCAGGTCGTCCAAAAACCAATCATCTGTAGGCGCATTGCCGGCTCCATATGTTTCCAGTATTAAACCTTTTAACCCTTCAATGTGCAAAATACTATGCACCACTTTATGGGTGATACCCGGAAACAACTTTAGAATAGCCACATTCTGATCCAATGCGCGATGTACCTTTAGCTTTTTATTTTCAGGTTTCAATATATGCTGTTGATTATACCTTATATGAACGCCCACCTGAGCCAGCAGCGGGTAATTACCACTCAGAAAAGCGTTAAAGTTTTCAGCATTAAATTTATTGGTGCGGTTGCCACGCATCAACCGGTTTTCGAAACAAATGCTTACTTCGGGCACCAGGGGCTTATCATCTTCGTAGGCAGAGGCAATTTCGATGGCATTGATGAAATTTTCGCGTCCATCCGTCCGCATTACGCCCATAGGCAATTGCGAACCGGTAAATACCACGGGTTTACCAAGATTTTCGAGCATGAAACTCAACGTTGAGGCTGTATATGCCATCGTATCCGTACCATGCAATACCACAAATCCGTCATATTGCTCGTAATTATCTTCAATAACCCCGGCCAATTGTATCCAGAAAGCAGGATTCATATTCGAGGAGTCAATCAGCGGATCAAAGCACCAGCTTTCAATGATGCAATTGAATTTTTCAAGTACCGGAATGTGCTGATAGAGGGCATCAAAATTAAACGGCTTGAGTGCGCCTGATACCGGGTCCTTAACCATTCCAATGGTGCCTCCGGTGTAAATAACCAATATTTTTCTTTCTGCGGCCGCATTGCTCATAATGACAATATATATTATATGGTGAATCCAAATAGGCGCGAAACATTGGCAGTAGTGGCCGAAGCGACCTCCTCTATGCTCACTTGCTTAATTTCAGCTACTTTTTGAGCAATTAGAGGAACATAAGCCGGCTCGTTGCGCTTGCCCCGGTAGGGTACGGGTGCCAGAAAAGGAGCATCAGTTTCCAGTACCAGGTGCTTCATATCTATATGTTTAAGAGTTTCCTGCATCCTGTTGTTTTTAAACGTAATCACGCCACCAAGGCCAAGACTGAAACCTAAATCTATTGCCTGACGGGCCTGCTCCGTGCTCCCTGAAAAACAGTGAAAAATACCACGCAAATCGGGTTTGTTGATGTCTTTCAACAAACGTATCACTTCATTGAATGATTCGCGGATGTGCACAATTAATGGTAAATTATAAGCCCGTGCCAGATCTACATGATGCCTGAAGACAAATTCCTGTTCAATAATATAGGTTTTGTCCCAATAATAATCCAGCCCACATTCGCCTATACCATAATATTTACCCTCAATCAAACAACTTTCCACTTTAGCCAGCTCATCCTTATAATTTTCTTTGACCGATGTGGGGTGTAACCCTACCATGGGATAACAGTTTTTTGGATAGCGCTCGCACAACGCAAGCATGGACCCGACAGAAGTACTGTCGACATTGGGTAAAAACAACCGGGTAACCCCTGCATCCATAGCACGCTGCATAACCTCATCCCGGTCTTTATCAAAGGCTTCCAGATAGAGGTGTGTATGGGTGTCGGCAAGTATCATCTTGCAAAGGTACTGATTTTACCTGTTTGCCTGTGATATAAGCAACAGATTGAAACCGGTGACACAAGGAAACGTTGAAAAGCAACAGAATTATCTGTACAAATGAGATTACCGCCCACTCAATCAGGATAAGTGACAGCGTGAAAGGTGAATACAACATCCAACTTACATTTCTTGCAGGCAGGAACAAGGTAAATCCTTAAATCTATAGATGAACATCTATTAAAAACTGCTAACTTTGTCACTTGCGATTAATCATCCCGGAAATATGTCCCGAAAAATACTGATCATTCGATTTAGCTCCATTGGCGACATAGTGTTGACTTCGCCGGTTATCAGAGCCATCAAAAAGCAATTGACTGCACCCGAGGTGCATTTTCTTACCAAAAAATCATTTATCCCTGTACTGGAGCACAATCCTTACCTCGACAGCATCATTGGTATTGATCACCGTGTATCGGAGGTTAAACAAACTCTTCTTGCCGCAAAGTATGATTTTGTTATTGATTTGCATCACAATATACGTTCCTGGCAGGTTACCCGTCTGCTACACACGCGATATAGCCGCTTCCCCAAATTAAACCGTCAAAAATGGTTGAAAGTCCATTTCCATAACTACAAAATGCCCGACAACCATATTGTGGACCGGTATTTTGAGGCTGCAGCCCCACTTGGAATTAAAAAAGACGGGGAGGGACTTGAATTATTTTTGCCCGGACACATGCATAACCTGCCCGCAATAATCCCCCCTGAATATAAAGACAGGTACGTTGGTCTGGTAATCGGAGGCAAACACAATACCAAAATATTGCCGGTGGAAAAAGTGATTGATGTTATACAACGCCTGAACTATCCGGTAATTTTGTTGGGCGGTAAAGAAGATTTTCAGCGTGGCGAAGCCATTGCAGATGCATGCAATGGCAAAGCCTGGAATGCCTGCGGTAAGTTTAGCCTGTTGGAATCGGCCTTGCTGGTGAAACATGCCTCAGCCATTATTTCAAACGATACAGGACTGATGCACATTGCTGCTGCCTTTAACAAACCTATAGTTTCAGTTTGGGGCAATACCATACCTGAGTTTGGCATGTATCCATATTTAACCGGCAACACTCCACACTTTATGGCTGAAATAAAACCTTTGTATTGCCGCCCCTGCAGTAAAATCGGATTTGAAAAATGTCCACAAAAACATTTTCGCTGCATGCTTGAACAGGATACCGCAAACATTGCTGCCACAGTAAATCAGTGGCTACCGGAATAACTCCTGTAGGTTATTTTCTGTTCAAATGCTTTGAAGTTGCCCGCTTAAGATCATCAATCCATTTGCTGTCTACCTGAATGGCAGTGTATTTCTCCATTAAAGACATCAGTGCATCGGGATGAGTATGGATGAGCAGGTTTTCATGATGCTCCTGCCTTACAAAGCGTTGTTTTACAGCATATTCAAGGAATGCATACAGGTGGTTATAATATCCATTGGTATTGAGCAGCCCCAGGGGCTTGTCGATAATTCCCAATTGATTCCACGACATGACTTCAAAAATTTCGTCAAGGGTTCCAATACCACCGGGCATAGCAATAAAAGCATCAGACAGATCAGCCATTTTTTGTTTTCTAATGCTCATGTTTTCCACCACATACATCTCCTTTAAAACCGCATATGCTACTTCCCTGTCTACCAGCCCCTGCGGCATTACACCTATAACATGGCCCCCATTTTCGAGACAGGCATCTGCAACCGCCCGCATCAGACCAATACTGCTCCCACCATACACCAGCGTGATTTTACGCTGTCCCAGCAAGGCACCCAACTCCTGAGCCGCCAGAGTATATGCCGGGTCGAGGCCCGGGGAAGATCCACAAAATATACAAACAGAACGAATTTCGGGCATACGTTATTGGATATAATTTTCAATCATTTGATGAATAGCCCGGGTGCAGACAGGACAGAATTTTCCACTCGAGAAGGATTTCATCATACATTCAACCGAAGGGCGGTATATCCCTTTTGCCAGATAGCCACCACCCTCAAATGCACCCACTATATTTTTATTGTTGAGCTTACTTCTGGTAGGAATTTCAGTTTCAGGGGTAACCAGATCAGCCCACTTGTATTTAAAATCTACCAGTGTAGTGATATTGGGTTCCCAGGGTTCAACGGACAGGTCGTAAAAACCCTCGTATGACACTTCAGAATCGTAATACTCATCGGCCAAACCGGCGAAACTATGTCCAAACTCATGTATAAATACTTCGCGTGCAAAGGGATTATCACTGGTGAATAAACCATAGAAGTTGTATATCCCTCCGCCTCCGTAAACGGATGTATTGGCAACTATCAGTATTTGGTCGTATGGAACATTGGCAGCCACATCGCGCACACTTTTCATATCGCTTGTGGTGAGATAACGGTCGCTGTCGAAGGTATAAAAAGTGCTGTTTAAAACCGTTTGCTTCCAAACCCCTTTCCCCGGTATATCAGCTCCTGACTCTAAAGAAGGAGCAAGTACCGCGGTAATGTTGATGTTGTTTGCATAAGGTTTATACACTTCATGGTCAAGCAAATAATCAGCAAATCGCCGGCTGTCGGCTTTAAACTTCTCCATTTCACCGGCAGTATATCCTTCGGGTATAATTACCAAATCGAGAGACACGGCGGGTTGACCTGATTGATGCAGGCTTAAGACAGGAAACTGCAAACGGTTTTCTTTTCTGATGAAATAGTTTTCCGGATCTATATCACAGGTAAACTTCTTTTGCCATTGTCCGTTGTGTAGGCGGTTATGAAACTCCACGGTAACCGGGTAACGCGGGAAAGGAATCAACACGTTTTCGGCAAAAGCCCGCGTAGTAATCCGGGCTTCGGCCGTGGTTTGCCATTCCCAAAAAAGGGTAGAAAATCCCTTTGAATAAAGTACCTCACTCCCTTTTTTATCCCGAACCACAACTTTATAGTTTCCATAGTCGAAAGCATCAACAAGATTAGTTTTTGAACCCGCCCAGACGCCCTCCTGTATCAGTTCATCCATGGCATAATAATCCGAAGAATCATTACCGGCATGCACATAATCAATACGCAGAGTCTTATCATAAAAATGTTTCGCGAACTGCGCCTGCACAAATAAAGGGCTCATCAGCCAGAAAAAGAAGACTGCTTTTTTCATGTTGAAGAAATTTATTGCAAAAGTAATGAATTGAGCTCACTGCCTGACATTTTTATGCTTATTGAAAATGAATGAAAAAGCAATAACAATCTGGATTATACAAGGGTATTGCTTTGCTTAATTTGCGATGGCTCCGGCTGCTTACTCAAAAATAAACCGCATCCCCCGATTAGAAGGCCATTCCTTCCCATAAAAATGAGAATAAGTGGTAGAAATAAACCCGGCTGTGTCACCTAAGAATTTTATTTTCTGAACTTTACCTTTTAATGATTGTTTTTTTTAATGATATTTGTCCTTTAATTTTATGAAATGACTATTTAAAATGTTTTGATGTCTTTTAAAGATAAAGTCAAAATTTGCCAATGGTTCATGAATGCAGGGCCAACAGTATATTCACTTTACTGTATTTTTTAATTCAAATAAAAACGATCATGTGGAAAGAAATAGACCATCCGGAGAATAAAGCCGGAAAGATGCTGGAACAGCACTTTGAGTTTGAAAACTTTATTGATGCATTTGCTTTTATGACCAGTGTAGCGCTTATCGCTGAATCCATGCAGCATCATCCCAATTGGGAAAATGTGTACAACAAAGTAACCATTCGCCTTACATCTCACGATGCAGACGATACCATTACTGAAAAAGATCGTGAACTGGCCAAAGCAATAGATGACCTGCTCCAATAGAACCCTTTGCATATACCTTGCCTGCTATGATTGAATATCCTGTAAAAATACTGCTCGCTTTTGGTGAAACTTTTAGTGGGAATGCAGAGATTCACCAATGGTTGGTGCACAACGGGTATCCGGAACTGGCTGCACTGTCCAGTGCCATACGTGGCAGCGAGGAGGCATTGAACTGGCTGATTGCAAACAAGCACCCGGAACTTGCAGCTCTGGATGCCGCTATTGACGATGATGCCAAAGCATACGCATGGTTGAATGAGCATAAATTTTACTTCCTGGCAGCCTTTTCAGACGCCTGCCACAATCAGCGGGAAGCCATTGAGTGGTTTATGCGCCATGATTTAAAAATTTTTCTGATGCTGGCTGCAAAAATCCGGTCTTTCAGAGACAATCAAACGTATGATTATCATAAAATTCATTTCTGAATCAAAGTGATTTGATTGTGTTATAAGCCGAAGTAGTTGATGTTGGACTTCACTTTCCGAAGCTGATTTATGTGTGCAGTTGTTAAATGTTTTTGCGCTCAGGCAACTAAATTAACATAAACATGCCAGGACATTATCCTTTCGGTGAGGAGATTGCACAGTATAAAATTATAAACTCCGTATCAGCGAACTGTACGGAGTTTATGAACATCAGTAAAAAACAAAATCAACTACATTTTGAGTACCCACAGTTTGAGCAGGTTAGGCATCCTTCTTTGTACACCAGAGTGTTTTCCTCTTTACACCCGGGGCAAATATTTTTGCTTTTTATTTGCGTTCCATCGGGTATATAGCGTTTTAGCGATCTAACCACACCATTTTTCCAAGTGGTTATGCTGTCGTTATCAAAGTTGAGATTATCAATAAGGTTAACCAGAAACGGCAAGGGCATTCCATGGCGCAGGATTCCTGAAATTAGCTTGGCATAATTCCAATACTCTTTATTGAATGAGCGGGACAACCCTTCTATGGTCACCTTATACCCATCTTTATCCAGGAATTGAAAATCATAACGTGCCGGCTCCTGGTTATTTTTATTGCGAATAACCCATCCTTTTTGCACCCAGGGCGGCAGATAAAATCCGTCAGCTTTTCCGGTAAACACTTCATAAGGTTTTCCATCCAAAAGGCCAATAACTGCCAACCATTTTTCGTAGTCGTTTTGGAACCTCACGATATCAGCCTCAATTTTTTGTGGCCGGGCGGGTGCAGTAGTTTCATGAAACACAGTGACGTTCTCTGCTGCTTTATTTTCTTTGGTAACCAAAACTCCATCGCGGCATCCATCACGATAAATGGTCATTCCTTTACAGCCGCTTTCCCAGGCTGTTTTATACACGTTGCTTACCAGCTCCTCGGTTGCATCGGCAGGTAAGTTTACAGTAACACTAATGGAATGGTCTACCCATTTTTGGATGGCGCCCTGCATTTTTACTTTATTTACCCAGTCAATATCCTGGGAGGTAGCCTTATAATAAGGCGACTGCTTAACCAGCTCCTGCAGTTGCTCTGCGTCATAATTTTTGACCTGCTCAGGGTCATAACCCCTTGCTATGAGCCAATCAACGAACTTGGGATGAAAAACCACGTATTCTTCCCAGGAGTCGCCTACACCATCAACGAACGAAACTTTGGCGTGCTTATCGTTGGGATTTACTTTCCTCCGGCGGGTATAGGTAACCATAAAAACAGGTTCTATTCCCGATGTGGTTTGGGTACATATACTCACACTTCCGGTAGGTGCAATGGTTAACATGGCAATATTTCGTCTGCCATGGCGTGCCATTTTCTCATATACTTCTGGGCTTGCCTCTCTGAGCCGTTGAATGAAGGGGTTATTTTTTTCTCTCTCGAAGCTATAGAGTGGAAATGCTCCGCGCTCACCGGCCAGATCAGCGCTGGCGCCATATACCTCTAAAGCCAGTGTTTTGTGCACTTCTACCGAAAATCCTGTAGCCTCTTCACTACCATAACGCAAGCCTAAAGCTGCAAGCATATCTCCTTCGGCAGTAATACCAATCCCTGTGCGACGTCCCTGCAAGGTTTTCTGACGGATATTTTCCCACAGTTTCTGCTCTATACGTTTAACTTCGGCATCTTCCGGATCAGCTTTTATCTTGGACAGGATGGCATCTATCTTTTCGGTTTCCAAATCAATGATGTCATCCATTATACGCAAGGCGTAAGCAGCATGTTTTTTAAATTTGCTAAAGTTAAAAGTCGCCTTTTCTGTAAATGGATTATCTACGTAACTAAATAGATTTATGGCCAACAAACGGCAACTATCATAGGGGCACAATGGAATTTCACCGCATGGATTGGTTGAAAGTGTTTTAAATCCCAAATCGGCATAGCAGTCCGGTACCGATTCACGAATTACAGTGTCCCAGAATAGAACACCGGGTTCTGCCGAACGCCATGCATTGTGGATGATTTTATTCCACAACTTCACCGCGTCGATTTCCTGCTCCCGCTGTGGCTGATCGGAGAAAATGGGATATTTTTGGGTGTAAGGGATGCCTTTTATCACCGATTGCATAAAATCATCGTCAATTTTCACCGATACATTGGCTCCGGTAACTTTACCCAATTCCAGCTTGGCATCGATAAAACGTTCGGCATCCGGATGCTTCACTGAAATGGTGAGCATTAATGCTCCCCTTCTGCCGTCCTGGGCTACCTCGCGCGTAGAGTTGGAGTATCGTTCCATAAAAGGCACGATACCCGTAGAGGTAAGTGCACTGTTTTTTACGGGACTGCCGGTAGGACGGATGTGCGAAAGATCATGCCCCACACCTCCTCTGCGTTTCATCAGTTGAACCTGCTCCTGATCAATTTTCATGATGCCCCCATAGGAATCGTAATTGGAGTCACTTCCGATAACAAAACAATTGGAGAGGGATGAAACCTGCAGATTATTGCCGATACCGGCCATAGGACTACCCTGGGGGATAATGTATTTAAAATCCCGCAACAGATCATAGATAACGGATTCTTCTACCGGATTTTTATACTTTTTTTCAATACGCGCGATTTCCGAGGCCAATCGATGGTGCATGTCATCGGGTGTGAGTTCATAAATATTGCCATCACTGTCTTTGAGGGCATATTTATTCATCCATACATTGGCGGCCAGGGTGTCGCCTTTAAAGTATTCGGTGGCCCGCTCCATAATGAGTTCAGTTGTATATGCCTCAGGCTTGTAAAGCATAGCTTTCTGTTCATCGGCAGCGGCCTGTAAGTGTTGTTCAGTAAGGGTTTCCTGCATAAGGTTTTGTCGTTTCTCAGATTCAGACTGTTGATCTGAAAGCACAGGTCGTACACGTTTCTCAAGCATTTCATTATACGGGTCTGGTTTTGTCTGCGGCTCAGGTATTCCAGCTACCTCATCTAAATTTGCGAAAAGACTGATATCCATGGTGTCAACTCAGTGTAAAAATTTAACAAAAAAAATAAAATTTAACAACTATTTGATTAGCAAACCATTGACTTAATAAGGTCGAATGGAAAACAGAATGACCAATATACAACATTCATTGCACAGGCATAAAAATGATTATTAACAAAATACCGACGGCAAACCGTAACCGGTTGAAACCGAATTTATAATATTTTGATAAGATTTTCCGGCAAGGGGCTTAAGGGTACTTATCAGAAACATGAGTGTTTGAAATTAGTTAATTGATTGTCATGAAATTAAAGATGAAAGCAGCGCCGCTGTAGCCGGATTGCAAAGTTCGGTAATCTTTTGCCTTCTGGCAGATCAAAGTTTCAAC
>JAQVEI010000373.1 GCA_028697695.1 Lentimicrobiaceae bacterium | reverse complement strand
CAGAGGAAAGACGTTGGGTAGAAGCCGTTCAGACATACAAAAAGAGCCTGGGATTTTAAAAAAGAAATTAAGTTTGTGAATACGATGGGAAAAGTGCAAAAAAGTACTATTGATAAAAAGCTTCTTGGAAAAATCAGAGGTTTGATTGAAGGTGCCAGAAACTCTGTATCGAGGCACATTGACAGGACAATATGCAATACTTATTTCCTGATTGGGAGGTACATTGTAGAGGACGAACAACATGGACAAGAGAGGGCCGGTTATGCCGATGAAGTCCTGAAATATTTAGGTAAGGAATTAACAAAGCAGTTTGGAAGGGGTTTCTCGGCAAGAAATCTGGCTAACATGAAAAAATTTTATCTGACGTACCAAACCCGTTTTACAGATTCAATTTTGCAGACGCTATCTGCAAAATCTATTAATGTTGTTGAAAATGAAAGTGATACATTAATTTTGCAGAACAATTCTGCAAAATCTTTAAAAGACACAGAAAATGAATTAATTAACCCTATTTGGCAGAACAATTCTGCGAAATTCAATAATCCTTTTCCTTTGTCATGGTCGCATTATCTTATCCTTTGCAGAATTGATAATCCTGACGAAAGAAGTTTTTATGAAATTGAAGCGATTAACAGCAACTGGAAATTAAAGGAACTTGAAAGACAATTCAACAGTTCCCTGTATGAACGTCTCGTATTGAGCAGGGACAAAAAGAAAGTAAAAGACCTTTCTGAAAAAGGTCAAATATTGCAAGTTCCGGCAGACGCCATCAAAAACCCTCTGGTATTGGAATTTCTGGGTTTAAAAGAAGAATCTGAATATTCGGAAAGTGATCTGGAAAAGGCGATCATTGACAAACTGGAGCACTTTCTGCTCGAGATGGGAAAAGGTTTTCTTTTTGCTGGCCGCCAGGTGCGCATCAGTTTTGAGGAAGAACATTTTTACCTCGATTTGGTGCTCTACAACCGTCTGCTAAAATCCTTTGTACTGATTGACCTGAAAATCGGTAAACTGAGGCATCAGGATTTAGGCCAGATGCAGATGTATGTAAACTATTATGACAGGCATGTAAAAACAGAGGAAGAAAACAACACCATCGGAATTGTGATTTGCAAGGATAAAAAAGATGCGGTCGTGGAAATGACGCTTCCGGAAAATAACAGACAGATATTTGCCAGCAAATATCAACTCTATCTGCCTTCAAAAGAAGAAATTAGAAAATTGGTAACCGAAAAAGAAAAATAATATGGCTTTGAAACCCTGGTATAACGTAATCACCCCACGAGAAGATTTAATTGCAGGAAAACCTTTGGATGCTTCGGAATTTGCAGTTCATCTTGACCATGTACGTTTAGGCACAGCACCCAAAGATTACACCGACCCGGAACGATTTTTTCACAGAACCTATCTTACCCAAACGCTGCTCGACATGGCAGCACAAACCATTCGCAGGTTTTCGGGCATTACAACAGAAACTTCACCGGTGTTTAATCTTACCACACAATTTGGTGGTGGTAAAACCCACTCCCTTGCACTGCTTTACCATTTGGCTATAAGTGGCAGTAAGGCAAAAAAGTTTCAGGGCGTTGGCCGCATTTTGTCAAAGGCAGAAATTGATGAAATTGAAACAGCTAAAGTTGCAATTTTTGTAGGAACGGAATTCAGTTCGGTAAATGGCAGAGGCGAAGATGGCGAACCCATCCGCAAAACACCATGGGGTGAATTGGCTTTTCAGATTGGCGGAGCAAAAGCATTTGAGCAATTTGCTGAATTAGACAAATCATTTATTCCACCCGGAGGGGACGACCTGAATAAGCTCTTTGACAAGAATCAACCTTATTTATTGCTCTATGATGAGTTATTAAACTATGTTAGTAAACATCGAAATTACCACGACCTTGGAGCACAGTTTTACAACTTCCTGCAAACTTTGACCGAGTTTGTTAGAAGCAGAGACAATATTGTGTTGGCTGTTTCCATTCCGGCATCAGAGATGGAAATGAACACCGAAGACCAGGCCGACTACGACCGTTTCAAAAAGATGCTTGACCGCCTGGGCAAAGCCATGTTCATGAGTGCTGAGAAAGAAACCACTGAAATTATCCGCAGACGTTTATTTGAGTGGCATGGTGTGCCGGATGAAGCAAGGAAAGCCATAAGCGAGTATGTTCAATGGCTCGATGATCATAAAACCCATTTGAGTTTCAATACCGAAACAGCAAGACAGCAATTTGAATCTTCCTACCCATTCCATCCGGCAGTATTATCGCTTTTTGAAAGGAAGTGGCAGGCATTACCAAGGTTTCAACAGACGAGAGGTATTTTAAGATTATTGGCATTGTGGGTTGCCAGAGCATATAATGATGGTTATAAGAAACTCACAAAAGATGCCTTAATCACTTTGGGTACTGCTCCATTGGAAGATGCCAATTTCCGTGCAGCTGTTTTTGAACAGTTGGGTGAAAATAGATTGGAAGCAGCCGTATCAACTGATATTGCCGGAAAAGATGATTCTCATGCCATTCGTTTGGATAATGAAGCCATTGATGCTATTAAAAAATCGAGGTTGCATAAGAAATGTGCTACAACCATTTTCTTTGAATCAAACGGAGGACAGACTGCTCAAGGTTTGGCAACCCTGCCTGAAATTAAACTTTCTGTTGGTGACCCGGATTTGGATATTGGTTTGGTGGATGGAGCCATCCAGTCGTTATTGGATGGATGCTATTATTTAACAGCAGTCAATAACAAATACAAGTATTCGATTCATGAAAATCTGATAAAACGATTTTCAGACCGTAGGGCTAGTATTCAGCCACCTGCCATTAATGAATTAGTTGAATCAGAAATTAGAAAAGCTTTTGATAAAGGAAATGGATTTGAGAAAGTAATGTTCCCCGAAAGAAATAATCAGGTTACAGACCGTCCTGTTTTATCGTTGGTAGTTTTGCATCCATCCAAACGAATTTCAGATGCAGATACCAAAGCATTCATGGATGATGTAGTGAATAATTACGGTAGTTCAGCAAGAGTTTATAAAAGCGGCTTAATCTTCTGCGTGGCAGATGATGGTCAACCCATAAAAGAAGAAGCAAAGAAATTTCTGGCATGGGAAACTATTTATGACGAAGCCCACGAGTTGAAACTGGATGACGACCAGCGCAAGCAGGTTAAAATGAATATGGACAGAGCCAAAAAAGACTTAGCTGAAAATGTTTGGAAAGCATATAAAAATATCGTGTTACTTAACAAGAGCAATCAACTACAAACAAAGGATTTAGGTTTAATTCATAGCAGTCAGGCAAGAACAATCACAGAACTATTTTTGACCCGCTTGGAATCTGAAGGAGAAGTCACAGCCGAAGTAAATCCTAACTTTTTAGCTCGTAATTGGCCACCTGCATTTACTGCATGGAGCACAAAAAATGCAAGAGATGCTTTTTATCAGTCGCCACAATTCCCACGATTGATAAATCCTGAATCCATTAAAACAACCATTAGCAGAGGAGTTGAAAATGGTATTCTTGCTTATGTTGGCAAACAAGGTACTAAGTACGAACCTTTTTTCTTTGAAAAATCACTATTTGCAGGTGAT
>JAQVEI010000372.1 GCA_028697695.1 Lentimicrobiaceae bacterium | reverse complement strand
CTGGTTTAGCATGAGGGCAGAAGTCATATCCTGCATGTTCATGTAGTAACCCTGGATGGCATTCATATAGATCGGTTCAAGAATGGCCAATTTCACATATTCCTGCGCAACATTGCCACCCATTGTTAACATATCGAGGGAGTTTTGGATATTGCTCATAAAGGAATGAGGTTCACCCATTTCATTGGTTGTACCCATGAGCAAACGATCTTTAAATCCTGTTGTCTCGCCTAATATTTTATGTACAGTGCCACTACCAATAGCATCATTTAGCTTTGTGGAAAGCATACCGTAGGCTTGTGTGCATGTTACGGTTTCACCATTAGGATCATTCCGGTTTGGAAATATTAGAGTATGAAAAAGGCTGCTGTCTTGTTTTATCAGATCAAAAAAATTTTTAGCTAGTGCCTGGTTTCGAGTGTTGCCTGTAACTTGTCCTTTGGCAGTACATTCTTTCATATAGTTATAATAAGAATCGTACATGTTCCAGCCCGTAGCATCATCAATAGCATTTAATACTTTGGAATTGAAAGCCTTGGTCCTGACTGAATTAAGCACCACAAGGGATTCGGTAAAATAACCGTTTCCTAAATGGCTATTTGTATGACTGTAAGCTTGTTCAAAAATATTACTCAAGCCATGCCCAAGTTGGGAAATAATGCCTCCGGAAGCCGCAACCCCCAATGGTACATTATCAACCACCCGTACCGAACCATCTATAGTATCCTCAATCAATACGGTTGACCTGGGGACGAACATTATAGTGAAAATAATCCAACCAACTAATATGGCTCCAATATCAAAGTCACGGGCTTTGTTGATCATGCTGCTAAAGCCAATGAAAATAACCGACAGTAGGGCGCTGATAGTAGCTGCTTTTGTAAAGTCATCACTACCCGTTACCATCACTAGCGATATTAAAATCTGCTCAAGAAACTCGGAATCACCAAGGGAATAAATTGTCCAATTACTCATTTTGACACCTATCCTTGGTTCATGTTGGTATTGATAAGTTGAAGCTTGTCACTGTTCTGCATAAGAATTTGATACTTCTCATGAAGATTGGATATGTTGCCAAATTCATTTAGCAATGCGTCATGCTCTTTGTGAATATTTTCTAAAGAATTGTCGATCAGCTCAATGGCATCTTTGGCATATGCCTCATTATTATTTGCCATTGACATGCGTACAGCTCGAATCATATCTGTTGCTAATTTATAAGCCATAGCCGTTGCAATCGCACCAGAGGCTTCCCTGATGAAGGTAGCTCCTAAATCTGTAGACCGATGGCTTAAATTGGAAATTAGCGCACCGATATCATTGGGCATATTGGACATCATTTGCTGTTCAGTAGACGTAGCATTTGGGGCACCGGCATGGAGTTTGAAAATCAAGCCAATGCTTGAACCGGTGCCCAAAAACACATCGTCAAGCTGTTTTTTTAAACCGACAAGAGGGACTGCTTTATCAGCTCCAACTTCACCTTGAATCATGCAATGCTCTTTATCACCATCACACGAATAAACATGCACATTCCCACCCACAATAAAATCTCGCAGATTAATTTTATTGCCGGGCAAAAGTGAATAAGGAGAAGCTTTAGGTGGTGTGCTTGAACCTGATGCGCCACCGGTCGTTTCTTCAACTTCATGAATTACAATGCTTCCGGTTAACGTCATCATTGATTCCATTAACAATTCATCACCCGAGCTAAACCAACGTTTAGTATCGTTTTTCTTTAATTGCTTCCAGACCATGTTACCAATACTTAGTTTGGCTTTTTCGGGATTGTTTTCTTGATTAATCTCAGCAGCGGATTTGCCTCCTGATTGACTCCATCCAGTGAACATATCGGTAATTAATCCATCCGCCTGGGCCATAAATCCTTGTGCGCCATCATGCGCAAGGCCAAGAGCATCAAACGTATCTGTCACAATACCTTTACCAAGTTGACATGAATTACCTAAAAACTGATTCAATGCCTGTATTTTATTTTGCATTGTGTCAATTATATTTTTACAGTCAGGACAAATTGCACCTAAAGCCTGTTGAAAGGCATACCCTGCAGCATTGGCTGCAATCTGACGAAGCAAGGCAATAAACTGTTCACCATTAATAAACGAAAATGAACCGCCAAAGAAATCAACACCACTACAAGAAGCAGAAAATGAAGGCGGTATAAACGAAACAATATTTTCATTAAAGATTTTATTTTTCATCGTAAATCGGCCACCAGCAATCACCCCTCGGGTTTGCGTCTCAAATACCCCTGGAGCGGTGGTGGCAGACATGCTATCGAACATTTTATTGAGCTGGTTTTGAAGGCCATTTGCATTTGCGTTAAATGATACTGGTATTAAAGCCAGGGCAGTGATAACGACAGATCGCTTTAATAGGGATATGAATTTCATTTGATGCCTTTGGAAATTTGATCTTGAATTAATTTTGAAATAATAGTGGGGTCAACGTAGCCAGATTCGTCACCATGCGTTGTAGTAATTTGCTGTAAAAGATCATCATTTTGATTTTCTTGAATCATTTGCGACAAATTGAAATTAGTATTTAATAGTGGTTTGGTTTGATTAAATTCTTCTTGAGAAATAATGTTTTCACGCCTTGCCACGACAAGGATTCGTTCCCTTAGTTCATCAAGTGAAAGCATGGTTTGGGCAACAGGGGAGACGATACCGTCCGGTGTCACCAGATACAAGGCGGGTAGATTTTGAACGCCAAACATTTGTGCATGGCCATCATCGACCCTGAAATTATCAAACGGGTAATTCTGCAGATTGGCACCATCCATCGAAATTGGCACCACAGAAAATTGATCCATTTTGGCAACGATATCCAATATGGGTTTTTTGATCATGCAAGATTCACAATCTGATTTAAAGAAAAAGAAAAGGCCGGCCCTTTCTCCGACTAATTTAACGGTTTTGGCACTTTTGATACCTGCTTTTCTATCTAAATCCTGGGATGCAAAAGCAGCAAATGGTCTGTTAGTGGCTTCATCGAGAAATGGATTACCTACGACTGCTAATTGCGCCATTTGCGAATAAACATGAGATTTGTCCATAGCGATGCGCTGTAGATAGAGGTAGGTGGATACGTTCTCGATGGTGGGATTATCAATCGCAGCCTCCAAATACTTTGGCATGTTTTCTCTTAACCATTGGGAGGAAAAAGCTGGCGGTGGTGTTGGTTGAGCTGGTGTCTCTTCAATTGGCTCTGGTGGTGTTTGCGCCATAGGTGGCTCAGGTATCGGCGGTTCTTCTATTATTTTAATTTCAGGCTCTTCCGGCTCGACTTCATAGAAAAACCAGCCTTCTTGTTTACGTTCATAGAAACCTGGCCGTGTGTCTTGAGCAGACACGACAGGGGCAACGTGCGTTAAAGCTGTACAAATGGCCAACAGTAAAGTTTTTTTGAGCATATTCGTATCATTAGGGATTATTCGACAATAACTTAATGATACGTAAGGATTTCAATTACTCTTGCATGGGGTTTTGCCATTTTTGGGTGAATTGCGCAAAAGATCAGTTAATAGCGTAAATAATCCCTGACAATTTCTTCTGTAATGGAATTTATAACCAGATT
>JAQVEI010000371.1 GCA_028697695.1 Lentimicrobiaceae bacterium | reverse complement strand
GATGATGATATCATGATAACCGATAAAGACGGCAAAACCGGACCGCGCACGCAGTTTAAGCAAACTTTTGGTGTGGGATTGACATATTCCTTTCAACGCGTAAAAGCAACAATTAATTAACCATTTAAACCAAAACATTATGAAACTACTTGATGAATTCAAAGCTTTTGCCATGCGTGGCAATGTGGTAGACATGGCTGTGGGGATTATTATAGGTGCAGCATTTGGAAAAATCATCTCCTCTCTGGTTAGTGATGTCATTATGCCACCACTGGGTTTGTTACTTGGAGGTATCGATTTTAGTGACATGACTTATGTTATGAAAGAAGCGGTAATAAAGGGGGAAGAAACCATACCAGCCGTTACTCTGAATTATGGAATGTTTATTCAAAACGTGGTTGACTTCCTGATTATCGCCTTTGCTATTTTTATGGTCATTAAGGCAATGAATTCGATGAAGAGGAAAAAGGAAGCAGCCGAACAGGTAGCCGCCCCTCCTCCTCCCTCCAAAGAAGAAGAACTACTTGCTGAAATTCGTGACTTGTTGAAAAAATAATGACTATTTTGGCAATTTATTCAACAGATGTATGATACTGCATGTGCACTATTATACATCTGTTGTAATCACTGGCATTAGTGATGTTCCTTTAAAAGGCAGAAAACTCAGGAGGAAGCGGGCGCATGAAAAACGGTAAAAAAATTAGAAATTATCATAAGAAAACGGGACTTCCGCCCGGCACACTGGTTTACACAGGAGTACACGATTACCCGGTTTCTTTTGACGGCTATTTTTACAACAAGGAATCTGTTGACCGCATTCAGGCAGACCATCCGGACAAAATAAAATCAGACCGGGAAGAATCAAAAAACCTTTGGCTGAATGTTAATGGCTTGAACAATCCGGAACTCATCGCTCTATTGGGAAAACGGTACAATCTGCATCCACTCATACTTGAAGATGTACTGAATATTGATACCATGCCCAAAGTTGACAGCTACGACGATCTGCTTTTCATCAGCCTTAAAATGCTTAACTGGAACAGCAACAGCCAATCTCTGGAATCGGAACAAATCAGTATGTTACTTGGAGCCAAAACGCTGATAACATTTCAGGAGAAGAAGGGAGATATATTTGATACAGTACGCGAGGCTATCAAACATGACAAAAGCAAGATTCGTGAGAAGAGCATAGACTATCTTGCTTACGCTTTGATGGATAAAGTTGTAGACAATTATTTTTTTATTTTAAATGCACTTGAAGATTTAATAGAAGATGCGGAACTTGACCTTATAGATGCCGGCAATTCCATAACACCCCGGCATTTGCTCCATCTCAAAAAGCAACTTATGTTATTGCGCCGATATATATATCCTTTGCGGGATGAATTGCGCAAATTGCCACAGGAAGAATCACCCCTGATAGAACCCAAAACGTACAAATATATCAGTGATGTGTACGACCATTTGCAAAATATTATTCAAAATCTGGAGAGTTTTCGCGACAGTGTGAGTAATCTGATGGAACTTTACAATAACAACATTTCAAACAAGCTCAACAGCATCATGAAAACACTTACCGTGGTGGGTGCTATATTTATTCCACTTACCTTTATTGCAGGTATTTATGGAATGAACTTTGATCATATGCCTGAGCTGCATCTTCCATGGGCCTACCCTTCGCTATTGATAATTATGCTGTTGGTTTCAATTGGCATGATCATTTATATGAAGTCGAGGAAATGGTTTTAGAATCATGAAGTCGGGTAGCAACTTTCTCTTGTTAAATCCATTTATTTCAGTGTTTGAAATATTTTTTGTAATTTTAGCCTTTAAATCTTCATCAAAATGAAACTCCATACTCTCCTTGTTTTGCTACATATTTTCATATTTGTCCCGGGATACCTTGTTGCCCAGGATGAGCCACAATCCAATATTTATGAATCATATAGTCCGTCCGGGCAATATAATGAAATAAACCAATTTCAACCTACACGGTTTAACCTGCAGACGGGAGCCTTGTTTAGTTCTCATGCCGGAGGAGGGAGCCTGTTCAGCACATATGTCAACCCTTCGTTCAATCAGCCTTTGGGTAAAAAGTTTTATCTCTCTGCAGGGGCCGTCATTTCAAATACAACTTACAATAATTTACTACTGATGAATGGTGAAGGAGGTATAGATCGTCATCAGGGGAATATTACTACATTTACTATCTACACTGCAGGGAGTTACCGGTTAAATGATCGGGTTACAATAGGTGGCAGTGCATATAAAACGCTCAACCCTGCTTTTAATGAGCGCCTGAATCCCGATAGATTGAGCATGGAAGCTCAGGGAGTTTCTTTTGGAATTGGTTATAAGGTAAATGACAATTTTCACATTGGAGGAGAAATTCGTTTTCAACAAAGTACCAATAACTTATATTATCCATACTTTTTCCCTACAAATCAACCCATGCATAGGAGTTTGTTTGGGTATTGATGCTTTTTCAATCTCTATCCGATGCTCTAAACAATGGTTATGATACCTCATTATCAACTTTTCCGCTAAATACTCAGCAATCATTAGCTTAACGGTTTTGCATTAATTTGTTATAGTCTTTTCACACTTATTTATCATTTACATCATGCTTTTTATCCTGTCGCCCAGTAAAACCCTCGACTTTACAAGTCCTTACTCTTTGCCTGATAATGGCGATCCAGCGCTCATTCAGGCTACCCGCAAACTGGTGAATCAGTTAAAAAAAATGAAACCGGCAGAACTTGAACAGTTAATGAAAATAAGTCCACGTCTTGCCTGGGAAAATGCCGACCGTTATGCCAACTGGCATTTTCCATTTGATTCAGCAGCAGCCCGGCCTGCCTTTGCTGCTTATAAGGGAGAAGTATTCGAAGGTCTTAGAGGCTGGGAATTAGATAAGCATGGTATGGAATACGCAAACCGGCATGTTCGTATTCTATCCGGACTTTATGGGGTGCTGAAACCCGGGAACAATATATTACCTTACCGTTTGGAAATGGGTACTGCGCTGAGTGGTAAAAACTTTACTAACCTATACGGGTATTGGACCGGCGAAATTACAAAAAAATTAGATCAGGCGTTTAAGGAATTAAAAACCAGGGTGCTGGTAAATCTTGCGTCTGTGGAATATTCAAAAGCTGTAAATTTTAAAGCACTAAAAGTTAAGGTAGTAACTCCCCAATTCAAAGAGTTTAGAAACGGGGAATTTAAATTCATCACCTTCAGTGCCAAGCGCGCCAGAGGTTTAATGACCCGTTTCGCTATAGAAAATCGCCTCACCTCAGTAGAAGAGCTCAAACTTTTCGACCTGGAAAACTACCAATACATGGAGCAGCATTCCGATGAACATAATTGGCTGTTTGTAAAATAGTGCAGATTGTTTCTGTTGCAAATATTTTATGATTTTATGCAAGCCTATATCAAATCTATCCTTTTTTAGAACACAGGTTGTGGATTCGTCGAATAAATCATTAGCCCTAACTTTAACAATTCGAATAATTGTTTAATTTTGCAGTCCCAAATAAACCGGAGAGATGCCAGAGCGGTTGAATGGGGCGGTCTCGAAAACCGTTGTACTCTCACGG
>JAQVEI010000370.1 GCA_028697695.1 Lentimicrobiaceae bacterium | reverse complement strand
ATCAGGTCGAGCCACAAGCCAGGGTTTTTAATAAAATCAATGGTCTCAATGTGCCATTGATAATTAAAGCTATACATTGGAGTCAGGTGGTAACCTATTAGGCCCATATCATGGAAAAGAGGCATCCAGTTTCCAACATTATCAGGAAAGTGCAGGTTGAGGCCAATGCGGATGGCGTCGAGATTTACCATGATATTGTGGTGGGTTAGCATAATCCCCTTTGGATCGCCGGTGCTACCTGATGAGAATTGTATAAATGCTGTGTCATGGTGGGAAAGCACTGCTTCCGCCATGGCACCTGGGCAGTTAAGGGCCTCAATGCTGCATATGTTGTTCAGGGGAAGCTCTCCAGTATCCGATGTGCCGGAACTCAGAAAGACGAAAGGCTGACCCAATTGCTCAAACACATTCATCAGCTTTACTACCGCAGGATTATATCCCGAAAAGGTAAGCGGAGGCTGCAGTACGGTGGGTATTATTCCTGACAGAAAACATGCCCAAAGCAGCGACAGGGTTTCCCCGTTTTGTTGAGTGGCAATAATGACTTTATCACCTTTTGCCAGACCCAGATTTTTTAATCCGCTGGCAATACGTTTGGCTTCCACATAAAGTTGTGCATAAGTCACCTTCCTGCTGTTGCCCGCTTCATCTACATAGGCTATAAACAGGGCTGGTTCAAATGCTGCAGCCCGTTTTAACAAATCGGGCAAAGTAAGTTCCGGCTGATAATATTGAGAAAGTGCTGGCATGTTGTTATTGCTGGGGTCGGCCCGAACGGCGGGCAAGTTCAAGGTAATAACCGGCTCTTGCGCTATCGCCCACTTTAAAGAAATAATTCCTTAGCTTCATGTTTAATTCAAAGTTATTTGGATTTATCTCAATGGCCTTTTGGAAATAGTCAAGGGCAGTGGCAGCATCACCGGCACGCATGGCATAGGTGCCTAAATTAATGTAGGGCAAATCAAGCCCTGGCTCCAGAATGATAATGTCCTGGTTAAGCTGAATGGCCTTTTCCGTTTCCCCGGTTTCCTGATAAAGCTGTGCCAGGTTCGACATGGCTCTTATTTCATATGGCTCTAATTCGAGGGCTTTTTGGTAATTAAAGATAGCCTTTTCGGGATTTTTGGTGATTTGATAAGTGTAACCTAAATTGTAAAAAGCAGCGGTAAACGAGGGGTTTGCCTTTACTGCCTGCTCAAAGTTCACTATGGCCGAATCAGGTTCATTCAATATAAGCAGATATACCTCACCCAGGTTGTTCCAGGCATCAGCATAAGCCGGATACACCTTAACAGCGCGCTTAAAATGGGTAATGCATGTTTCAGCATCCGCCTTTACCAGCTTTCGGGCCACCCCGTTTTTTAGCCTGCTCACCACAGAGCTGCGCAGATTGGTAGCATAAATAAAATTCCCCTTGGCCGATTGGTGCATGTGAGGGGAATCCGCGGCATAAAGTGTTAGTTCATCCTTCCAGTCAGCATTGCGGGATATGGTTTGAGCACTGGCCGGTATCAGCAAGACAAACAAGCATATCATCAAATAATTTTTTGCCCTCACGTTGCTCATTGCCCTGGATGCAGAAACTCCACACAGTGCGAACAAGCCATAGGCAAGGGCAAGTGCAAATCCCAGCGATGCAACATAAACAAACCTTTCGGCAACTATTCCTGTGGGAAAGGCAATCAGGTTCGAAAACATGGCTATATTTATGAGATAGAAGAGTATAGCGAACGAAAGCAGATGTTTCCGCCTGAAGTTGAGTAAGGCATACACAAACATTCCCAGATGAACGGCAACAGAAACCCATACCCAAAAACTGGCAGGGCCGGTTACCGGTATCATGTTGTATCCATAATAAAACACCAAAGGATGTGGCCATACCAGCATCTTTAAATAAAACAGCAGCACCATCATGCCGGTGCCAAAACGCTCCGAAAGGGTGTGTTCAAACAGCAGAGGATTTTCGATAAACTGCATCTGTCTTATTGTTTCTCCCAAAAATAACCTGGGCACAGTGGCCACCACTATCAGGAAAAACAACAACGAGGCACTTAGCCAAATGAGGTTTTTGGCCTTCATATCGGTAAAATAGTAAAACATCAGCGGTATGATGGCGATGAAGGTTACAATATTCACCTTACTCAACACCCCGATAACAAACATAAGACTGCCCCATAAGATATTCAAACGCCGGCCCGAATCATAAAACTTTACAAAGTAATGAAGGGACAACAAGCCAAACAGCAGGCTCAGCAGTTCCTCCCGGTTTTTCAGGCTGGCCACTACTTCTGTATGCAATGGATGCGCCATAAAAATCAATACCGCTACAAAAATAAATGCGGAATTATAGTTTTTTAGCAAGCGCCTGAGCAGCTTAAAAATAAGCAATCCGGTAAGGGCATACAACAATACATTGATAAAGTGACTCACATGGGGATTGTCACCAAATATCTGTGCTTCTATGGCGTAGGTTGCTTTCGCGATGGGGCGGTAACCAAATTTATGCTGTCCGCCCTCCTCAGCATTTATCACGATATAACTGCTGCTGAATATTACAGGCAACGCCTTAAATCCTTGAGATACCAGTGGATTCCCGGCCGTGATATAGGAGTCATCCAGCGAATATCTGTTTTGGATGGTGTTTCCATACAGTATGAATGCAAATACAAAAATGGCGAGGTAGTACCAGCGGTTTTCCTTTGGTTGACTTGATTTGATGGAATCCGTTGCAGGCTTTAAAGTTTTTTTGCTGAATTTATCGCCAGTTTTATTTTTCATAATATGCAGGGACGGGAATGAATTTTATCGGTATGATAACCGGTAGTAAGCTCTATATCAATTTACAGAGAGATTTTGAACCAATACCAATCAGCGGTTGCCAATACTTTTACCATGCTGATTCAAACTGCTGCAGAAAGCGCACATCGTTTTCCGAGAACATACGCAGGTCTTTTACATTATAAATCAGGTTGGTGATGCGCTCTACGCCGATGCCAAAAGCAAAACCCCTGTATTCCTCGGGGTTTATATCGCAGTTTTTCAGTACGTTGGGGTGCACCATGCCGCAGCCCAGTATTTCAACCCAACCGGTATGCTTGCAAAAGCCGCATCCTTCACCACCGCATAAATTGCATGAAATATCCATTTCGGCCGATGGTTCGGTGAATGGAAAATAGGACGGGCGCAACCTGATGCGCGTATCGGCGCTAAACATTTCTTTGGCAAAATGCAGCATGGTTTGCCGGAGATCGGCAAAGCTTACATTTTTATCCACATACAGTCCTTCCACCTGATGGAAGAAGCAATGGGCGCGTGCTGAAATGGCTTCGTTGCGATAAACCCTGCCCGGGAAAGTCATGCGTATAGGTGGCTTGCTGTTCTCCATTACCCTCACCTGTACACTGCTGGTATGTGTGCGCAACACTATGTCAGGGTTTTTTTCAATGAAAAATGTATCCTGCATCTCACGCGCGGGATGCTCCGGAGCAAAATTCAAAGCGGAAAAGTTATGCCAGTCATCTTCTATTTCGGGGCCTTCGGCTACCGTAAATCCTATACGCGAAAATATGTCGAGCATACGACGACGCACTATCATCAAGGGATGACGTG
>JAQVEI010000369.1 GCA_028697695.1 Lentimicrobiaceae bacterium | reverse complement strand
CTTCATTTATTTTTTTCAGATAGGTATCCCAAAATTGAAGTTTCGTGGTTTCGATGATGGCTTTTTTTTCGGCATCAATAAAATAAGAATTGTAAGTTGTGCCGTAAAGTGTTTCCATTACTACATCAAAAGTAACAATGTCGTTGTCCAATACACCAATCCATTTTACATCAGGCGTTACTTCCAGAATTTTGTTGTCAATTGTCATACTATATTTTTTAAATTATTTTAAAATTCAATGGTCATCTGGGTTGTTTCACCATTCGGACCTGTTTTTTTATCCCGGGAAGGCAACTCGGGCGCAGTTTGTACATTTTTTTCGCCGGGCTTGTCCGATGAATTTTCGTCTTTCCCAACCTCTGCATCCGCTTCTTCCACGGGTGGAGTGTATGGAACAGGATCCATCAGCTTAATCTTCTTAACGGCATATGTAGTCAGTCTTTTACCTTTTGCCTTATGACTTTTCACATCTATGAACTCGGTCACATTTAACAACTCTGCATCCAAAGCTTTATTGTTGGCTTCTTCATCATAAAGTATTTTAATTCTGGGTATCCAGTCTGTAGAAACGACAATCAGTCTGCTACCTTCTTCTTCTCCAATAAATGAAGTTTTTTTGTCAGTTTGTTCCACCTGAAAACGTTTCAGGTAATAATATTCTTTTTCTGCATTGAAGTACACCGCTGAAATTGGTTTTTCTTCATCGAATTTTTCAATGATAAGCAGGTCTTCATCAAAGTGGTTGGTCAGATCGTAATTATACAGCCGGTAATTGCCGGATTTCATGATGGTCAGTATTTTATCATCACCTGAAAATGCGCCCAATAGCCTGCCTCTGCCCTCGGTATTTAATCTTTTAACCGATTCGTCGAACCAGATATCCAAAGCTCCCAGAGTGGAATAGCCCACTTCAGCCTGAGTGATTTTCTTTACCTGATATTTGGTAAGGATATTTCCCTGTGAACTCCGGCCTTTAATGGCCAAATCGCCGAAGTCAAAATCCAGAGCGGTTTTTTTAAGCTTGGGTCGCGGTTTCAGGTTTACTTTAATCACTTCGGATTCTCCGTTGGGATTGGACGTGAAGTAAAGAACTTTGGAATTTGGTTTTCCGCGTGTAAGGTCATATTCCCTGTCGCGGGTAACGCCCACAACCGCAAAGCGCTTGCAATAGGTGTAACCGGCTTTGCCATCCTGATATACCATATTGTATATCGTTCTGTCGTCATTTTTTCGGAATATATCAATGTGGATAATCTTTTCACCAACGAAAACTTTTTCGGCGACCCGCGTAACCATGAAAGAACCGTCTTCTCTGAAAACAATGATATCATCCAGATCAGAGCAGTCACATACATATTCGTCCTTTCTGAGTCCGGTTCCGGCAAAACCCTCGGCCCGGTTTACATACAACTTTTGATTGGTGGCGGCTACCATAACGGCTTCAATGGTATCAAAACTGCGCAGCTCGGTGCGTCTTTCCCGGCCTTCACCGTATTTGCGTTTTATGTTCTTAAAGTAGTCAATGGCGTATTCCGTAAGGTTTGACAGGTAATGCTCCACCCTGGCTTTTTCGTCGTTGAGGTTTTTAATGGCCTCATCGGCTTTAAACGTGTTGAATTTTGAAATACGTTTAATTTTTATTTCAGTCAGCCGAAGTATGTCATCTTTGGTTATTTCACGATAGAAATCAGGTTTGAAAGGCTCAAGCGCTTTGTCGATGGTTTCAAGAACGGCCTCCCAGGTAGTACATTCTTCAATTTGATGATAGATGCGGTTTTCTATAAATATCTTCTCAAGTGAAGCATATAACAGGTTTTCCATCAACTCATGCCGCCGGAGATTTAATTCGGCTTTCAGCAGGCTGACCGTATTGGTGGTTGAATCGCGAAGAATCTCCTCCACAGTAATAAAATGAGGCTTGCCTTCTTTTATAATGCAGTTGTTGGGCGAAATGGATACCTCGCATCCTGTAAAAGCATAAAGGGCATCAATGGTGGTATCAGGCGAAACGCCGGGCATCAGGTGAATGAGAATTTCTACATCCCGCGCGGTGTTATCGTCGATTTTTCTGATTTTAATCTTGCCTTTCTCATTGGCAGAAACAATTGAGTCAATAAGCGTTTCGGTGGTTGTACCAAACGGCAGTTCACTGATGAGTAACGTACGTTTATCTACCTGACTGATTTTGGCTCTCAGGCGCACTTTACCGCCACGCAGTCCTCCATTGTATTTTGAAACATCGGCAAGGCCACCGGTGGGAAAATCCGGATAAAGCACAATTTCTTTGCCCTGAAGCACTTTGATGGATGCATCAATCAGCTCAATAAAGTTGTGGGGAAGGATTTTGGATGCAAGGCCAACTGCGATGCCCTCCACCCCTTGCGCTAACAGAAGTGGGAATTTAACCGGTAGAAATACCGGTTCCTTGTTTCTTCCATCGTAGGAGAGTTTCCAGGAGGTGATTTTAGGACTGAAGACAACCTCAAGGGCGAATTTGCTCAAACGGGCTTCAATGTAGCGGGGCGCAGCAGCGCTGTCGCCGGTATAAATATTTCCCCAGTTGCCCTGGGTGTCGATAAGCAAATCTTTTTGACCCAGTTGAACGAGTGCGTCACCAATGGATGCATCTCCATGCGGGTGATACTTCATGGTGTGCCCAATAATGTTGGCGACCTTGTTGTAGCGTCCATCATCCAGCTCGTTCATGGCATGCAAAATGCGTCGCTGAACAGGTTTAAACCCATCGAGTATTTCCGGCACAGCCCGTTCCAGAATCACATATGAGGCGTAGTCGAGAAACCAGTTTTCAAACATACCCGACAACTGAAGAACCTGATGTAGTTCACTTTCACCACCTTCAGGAAGTACTTCCGGATATTCTTCAGGCAGTTGCTCTTCAGATGAAGGATGATTATTTTCTTCCATATTTGTAGTCGTAATATTTTTTATGAATGGTCATTTTGAACATTGTAAACACGTGGTCTGAAAAACCGAAGCAAAACCTGCTCGATGGCTAAAAAAATCAAAGCCAATAATATAAACCACCTCCACAGATGTGTACCCAGACTTTGGTCAGCAATGGTTTGAGCCATGCCTTTCTTACCCGGGTTCATCAGTTGTATCTGATTGCGGAGGTTAACAATGTTTTGGAGGTTGTCCCGGCTTGCCAGGCGTAGGTCTGATTCGGCCGGTGGATAATTAAAGGCAAGTGTAGATACCCTGACGTGATTGTCCATTACATCATAAAAACCAGCCTCATTTATCGATTGATTTATATACAGCAAGCTTTTCCCATTGACCATTTTAAGTTGTGGTATGAAATCCCCGTCAGTTGTTTCTCCTCTTATTGTAAACACTTCACGTTTTTCAGGGCGCAGACTGCCCAGGTCAATGGCACCGGTCATGCCGGTATAGTGCATGAGCGGCATGACTTCCTGACTTTGGAACGCCACATTCAGCATAGCCGGCACAAAAATGGCGTGGCGCGGCCAGTTTCCTGATTGTGAAGAGAGAGAAACTGCACTCAGGTAAACTTTTCCTGCTCCCGGACGGGCGATGGTTAACAAGGGTTGTCCATTTTCAAGGGTAATTAAATTCTCTGTACCTACGCCTTCGGTAA
>JAQVEI010000368.1 GCA_028697695.1 Lentimicrobiaceae bacterium | reverse complement strand
ATGTCAGGTCACCCTTTGGATGATTACCGGGCAGAAATCATGGCATATTGCCCGAATTCCATCAGCGAAGTAAATGCTGTCGATCCCGATAAGATTGCCGATATGCAGCTTAGCTTTGCAGGTGTAATAACCTCCGCACGCCACCGTACAAGTAAGCAAAATACCGGCTTTGCCAATTTTATTGTTGAAGATGATCAGGAATCTATATCGCTTTCGCTCTTTGGTGAGGATTATTTAAAATACAAACACCTGTTGAATGAAGAGATGTTGGTGATGATTTCAGGCAGTTACCGCAAACGCTACCGCGAATCCGCTACTGCAGAATTCCGGGTCAGCCACATAGAAATGCTGTCAGAGGTGATGGATAAAATGACGAAAAATTTGTGTATTACCCTGCCATTAATTAAAGTAGACGATGAGCTGACAAGCCACCTGGGTAAAGCAATGCTGGAGTACAGAGGCCCTTGTAAAGTACAAATAGTACTGGAAGATGCTGATGCAGGTTACCGCCTCAGAATGTGGTCCCGCTATGGGGTTAAGGCCCGCGATTTCTACCATAAAGCTATTCAAATTCCCGGCTTAGACATTGCGTTGGTTAAAAAATGATGCATGCCTGCTTCATCCCGGCAAAAATTTGTATCTTTGACCTCTTTTTAATCGTTTAATCAAAAAAATAAACAGTCATGGCAATTGAACTAACTGATGCCAACTTTGAAGAAGTGGTAATAAAATCGGATAAACCAGCAATCGTGGATTTGTGGGCAGAATGGTGTGGCCCCTGTAGGATGGTAGGCCCCATTGTGGAAGAAATGAGTCATGAATATGAAGGCCGGGCCGTTATTGGTAAATTGGATGTAGATGGTAATCCGGGCACCGCTGCAAAATACGGAATTCGCAATATTCCAACCATACTCTTTTTTAAAAATGGAGAATTGGCCGATAAACAAGTGGGTGCAGTACCCAAGAGCGTTTTGGTGGCAAAGCTGGAAAAACTCCTGTAAGTCTCCTGTCAGTATTTCACAACACTATCCGGATAACCCGCTTAAGGCAGGTTGTCCGGTTTTTGTAATCCAAAGAATTTATATCGTTTATGCCGGTTAATATTGATCAATCACGCTTTGATGAGTTTACGCCCCTGGAGCTTCTTGCCCGGCAGGTAGTAGAAGGGTTCATTACCGGCCTGCATAAAAGTCCCTTTCATGGATTTTCTGTTGAGTTTGCAGAACACCGCTTGTACAATCAGGGTGAATCAGTGCGCCACATCGATTGGAAGTTGTTTGGGCGAACTGATCGCTTGTACGTGAAACGCTTTGAAGAAGAAACCAACCTTAGATGTCAGTTGGTAATTGATGCCAGTTCATCCATGTATTTTCCGTTAAACCGGCAGGCAAACCCTGAAAACCCCGACAAGATATCCTTTTCCGTTTTCGCAGCAGCAGCCTTGTTGCATCTGTTAAGAAGGCAACGTGATGCAGCCGGTTTGACTATTTTTACCAATAAAATAGAATTACACACCGGGGCGCACTCCAATCAGGTGCATGTAAAACGCCTCTACACAGAACTGGAAAAGCTGATAAACACTAAAGATGCGCATTCCGGCCAGACCACTTCTGCAGCAGCAACCCTGCACCAGATAGCAGAAAATATACACAAGCGCTCCCTGGTAGTTATATTTAGCGATATGCTTGACAGTGATCTGACCGGGAATGAAGTTTTCCAGGCTTTGCAACACCTGAAGCATAATAAACACGAAGTGATTCTCTTTCATGTGGCTGACAAGAACCTTGAAATCGATTTTGCTTTCGAGAATAAACCCTACCGTTTTGTGGATATGGAAACCGGCCAGGAAATTAAAATCAGACCCCATGAACTGCGCGAAGGATATCAGTCACGCATGAAAGCTTTTACCGAAGAACTTAACCTGCGCTGCGCACAGTACCATATCGATCTGGTTAAAGCTGACATCAACCTGGGCTTCAGGCAAATCCTACTGCCTTACCTGCTTAAGCGGGTTAAAATGCATTGATTTTTACCTTTTCAGCTTAAAAGCTCTTTCAATGGATGGCAAACTTAACTTTGGCACGATTCTTTAGCTCTATTGGTAGTTATTTACTAAACTTTACACTATGGCCATTGATGAGAAATTCCTGACACGATTGGAAAAACAACTGGGTATGCATGGATCCTGGCCGACCGTGTATATGTTTAAATTTATTATTCCCGATAACAACCGCGATTATGCCTTATTGCAACGCCTGTTTGGTGATGAATCCCGGCTGTTCACCCGTCATTCAAAAGGAGGAAAATATATTTCAGTAACCGTTAAAGAGTTGATGATTAGTCCGGAAGAAGTTATTAATAAGTATAGACAGGCAGCTCACATCGAAGGTATTATTGCCTTATAATAAGTCGTAACTGGCTCCCATACGGTTTTATAGAATTAAACATAGGTGAGTTCTCCGGATTAAGAGATCAGAGGACCAAAAGCATCTCTTTTATTTACAAAAAATGAAAGCCAGCATAAATATACAAAAAAAGCACCTTTGCAGGCGCTTTTGACGTTAAATGAGACGCTTATTATTTGGCAAAATTAACCGCTCTTGTTTCGCGGATTACAGTGATCTTTATTTGTCCCGGGTAAGTCATTTCGTCCTGAATTTTGCGGGATAAGTCCATGGATATTTTATTGGTTTCTTCATCGGATACTTTATCGGCGCCAACGATTACCCAAAGTTCCCTTCCGGCCTGTATGGCATATGTTTTCACCACACCCGGGTAGGAGAGGGCCAATTCTTCCAGATGATTCAAACGCTGTATGTAAGCTTCAACCACTTCACGGCGGGCACCGGGCCGTGCACCTGAAATGGCATCACATACCTGAACTATAGGAGCTATTAAGCTTTCCATCTCCACTTCGTCGTGGTGGGCGCCTATGGCATTGCAAATATCCGGAGCTTCCTTGTAT
This sequence comes from Lentimicrobiaceae bacterium, assembly GCA_028697695.1. Lineage (GTDB taxonomy): Bacteria > Bacteroidota > Bacteroidia > Bacteroidales > Lentimicrobiaceae > Lentimicrobium. Next base: position 655 of record JAQVEI010000368.1, on the reverse strand, counting down.
CGTTCTGCAAGCTTCATACCTAAAATGGCGTGTGGCAATTCAGGTTCATTATCAGGCACTTTGCCAATGTCATGCAGCAGGCCGGCCCGTTTGGCTTTCTTGGGGCTTAAACCAAGCTCGGCAGCCATGGTAGCTGCCAGATTAGCCACTTCCTTGGAGTGCTGAAGCAGATTTTGACCATAGGAAGAGCGGTACTTCATTTTTCCTATCATACGGATAAGTTCAGGGTGAAGCCCGTGAATTCCCAGGTCGATAGCGGTGCGTTTACCGGTTTCAACAATTTCCTGTTCAATCTGTTTGCGGGTTTTTGCTACCACCTCTTCAATACGTGCCGGATGTATCCTGCCATCGGTTACCAGTTTGTGCAATGCCAGTCGGGCTATTTCACGGCGAACCGGGTCAAATCCCGATAACAATATTGCATCGGGCGAATCATCGATAACAATTTCTACACCGGTGAGTGCTTCCAATGCACGGATGTTGCGTCCTTCACGACCGATAATGCGGCCTTTAATCTCTTCATTTTCAATATTAAATACCGAAACACTGTTTTCAATGGCATGTTCGGTGGCAGTACGCTGTATGGTTTCAAGCACAATTTTCTTGGCCTCCATAGTGGCGGTAAGCCTGGCTTCTTCCACGATGTCTTTGGCAT
>JAQVEI010000367.1 GCA_028697695.1 Lentimicrobiaceae bacterium | reverse complement strand
AAGATTGTAGGCGAGTTCTTTTTTTTTTGTCAATAAGGAAAGTGAATAAAAAATATAAACGATAGTAATTCAACCTTGAAATATGCATAAACAGGCAAGTTTGGTGTGGCAAAACGGGGCATTTTGTCAATTATTAACAAGAGACAGGGCGTTATTCTGAGGCTTGAAGAGAAGGGACGGTGGTTCCCTTTTTCCCATTTTTTAGGAAATAGTAGTTGGTCGAATGGGGACGGTGCTCTTCAATTCTTCACTTTGTAAACTTTGAAAGCACACATGAGTATATAACTTCGATTAAATACTCTGATGTTGTCAAACAGAATGCAATAATTAGGGCATTCAAAACAACAATCTATAGAGAATATTGTGGGAAATATTGCAATAATATACAATGAAATTTTACAAATATAAAACTAATTTAAACAATTGAAATTAGCGGTGTCTATTTAATAGAGAGGAATAAGCTATATTCTGTTTGCACCTTAATCCACATAATTACCTAAAATACTGCCGAGCTATTTTGACATTTTGAAGAATTGAAGAGCACCGTCCCCACTTAAATGATTATTTATAGATTATTTATAAGAATTACCAGCTTGAATTTTGTGTGATCTGATTCTTACTCTGACTCTGACGTTTTTCGTTTTCCGTTGTACGTTAAACGAACCTGCTTGTATCTGTTTTTTATTTGGATTGGGTTGATTGAAATCAGAGTGGGCGGTCATTGCGGCCGCCCAAAGGAAATTATAAGACTTAGCGGTTTGAACCGGCAACGAGACTCATAAATGTGTATGAGACTACGATAGCAGTGATACCTCCGAGAATGTCCATAAATGATTTTTTCAGAGGCTTGTCTGCAGGTTTTTTCGCTTCAGAACCTTCCTCACATCCCACATTGTCTATATTATCGGCAGTCAACATTTGCATAGGTAGTAGAGCTCTTGGAGGTGCAGCAGACACGTGCGGTTTCGGAAAATGCGGAAAGTGAAATCACCAGAATGATGAGTGCGGTGATTATCTTTTTCATAAATCCTCCTTTGTTTCGTTCTATATCAAGCAATTAAAATGCCAAACACATAAGTTGCAATTTACAAAAATTTAAGGTTAAAATGGCTTAGTAAAGGGGTGCGACAGGAGATTACACTTTATGATATTGCAGTTTTCGAGGATTCTTTATATAATAATAATATGAAATTTTCAAAAATCTGTTATGGATTATCTATTTTTCTTCTTATTGCAAATTCAGTCTTTTGGTTCGGATATGCGTATGAAATGCGCGATTATGTATTTTCGTCAGGTCAGAGAGGCAACATACTTGCCTTGCTCTTTATGATTAACGGTCTTATATATGCAATATTTTTCTTCGGATTCTATAAGAAGATCAAGTGGCTGTTCATTTCATCTCTTCCATACATCGCTGCCAACATGATAACTTCAATAATGGATGAAGGCGGGCCAATGGATTTTCTTATGTTCGGAGTCAATCTCATACTTCTTTTTACAGCTGCATTTTCCGGTAGGTTCATTTCTGCTAAGAAGAAGGATGATGTTCCGGACGGAATGTATTGACTATATTAAATAATCAAATATTATGATTATATACACACGGAGGTGAAAGTGAAAAGGATTATTATTGTTGCCGTTCTTGCTTTGATGATTGCAGGCTGTTCATTCCTCTTTATGGACAACAAGAACATAATGAACTATCTTCCTGAAATCAAAGAAGGACAGATTTATGAATACAAGATGACAACAGAAGTTGTCGCAACGACCTATATAGACTCTGTTACAACCCAGACTGACACAACAATAACAACAGTGGATTATGCTGACACATGCACAGATGTTGAAGAGGGAACTGATAAATCTTACTATGAATTCAAAACAGAATCAGGAAGAGTTTACTGGGTTTTCCTTAAAGACAGAGGAATACTTGCAGTATCAAACGGTGATTATGACTATGACGACGGAGTCGATTTGATAATTCTGAAGACACCCGTTGAAGTAGAAACAGACTGGCATGTAGATTATGATGACTATACGGTGAAAGGCGAGATAAAGGACATTAATCAGGAATACGAAAACAGCGAAATAAAAGTGAGCGATGTCATACACACAAAAATGATTTACACTATAGACTCTCTCGACTTCATATCTGACTACTATTATTCACCAAAGAAAGGCATAGTGAAATATGTGGTGAACACTCCAGCAGGCGGCGGAGACTATACAAAGGTTACTGTTGAGCTTAAGAGGGTGAAGGACGAAGAAGATTAAATAAACAGACGGAAATGAAATATAAGCGCCGGCAGGGTTTTACTTTCCGGCGCTTTTTTTTGTCTTCTTTTTCCTTTCGTCTTCAAATATTGGTATAGGTGCCATAAATTCTCCTTTAAACTCATATACGGAAGAAAAACTTAGATATTTCAAGCAATATTTACAAATATATGTTTTGTGATAATATGGCACTATGCTTTTCGCCATTCTTGCATCAATCACAATAGGAATTGCTGACGCGATTTCAAAATACGCAGTCTCCCGCCTTAAGACAGGCAGGCTGATGATCATTTCAGGTTCAATTCAACTTTTGCTCAACTTAACAGTATTTATTGTAATGAAAGGCCATTTTCCGACCGGTACATTGTTTGTGAAGGTCTTCTTTCTTCAGATGATATCAAGTGCAGCTTACCTTGTATATATTATTGCACTTATGTATGGCCCTGTATCTGTTTTGGTTGCAATTCTTTCGGCGTCATCAGTGTTCAGTGTTGTGCTCGGCAGAATTGTCCTGCATGAAATCCCGACGACTCTGCAGTATGTGGCTATAGCTTTGGTAATAGCAGGAAGCATAGCAATATCTTTTGAGAAGCGCAGCGGAGAAGCACCCGTTCACTCAAAAAAGAGCATTTGGCTGACATTCGCAATTCTCGCAACTGTGCTTTGGGGAGTATGGGCATTCCTTTCAAAGGTCATTCTATCTGAAATAAAGCCCTACGAGCTTACATTTTTCAATTCAACTCTCTCTCCGATATTTCTTCTGCCATATCTTATTTATTCGTTGAAATCTGAAAAAGATGTAAAGATGACATTTAAACCAGTTATGGCGGCAATAATTTTTGCTGTACTTGTTACAACAGGTCTGCTTTTATTCTACTTTGCAGCAACTAAAGTTCCTATATCTCTTGCATCGCCCATTTTCTGCACAAGCCCTCTTTATACTGCCGTAGTATCAGCTATATTCTTTAGGGAACGTCTGCAGAAACACCAATATGTCGCGCTTGTGGTTATAATCGGGAGTCTTTTCCTCTTCTGATTGGAATTCACCTATAAAACATAATAAAATAAATCGGCCCGAAGAAATCTCCGGGCCTTGATGATGAATGAAAACCGCGATATAAAGAGCCATGAACAGCATTTCGCGGCCAATACCGTTCAATATAATATACGAAATAACAATCAAAGAATTACATGAAAATAAGAGCGTGTGATTCGTGTGGTGCGTGAGATTCGTGAAACGGAAAACGGAAAACGCCAGAATAAGAAGTGTGACCAGTGGGACCTGAATCATTGAAAGCGGTGAGGAACTGCAAACAAAAAAAAGTGTGGGCATAGTGGGGATAGATAAAAGAGC
>JAQVEI010000366.1 GCA_028697695.1 Lentimicrobiaceae bacterium | reverse complement strand
AACGGCAACCTGAATATTACGATGTGCTTTATAAAGAATCCGCTAAAAGCTAAGTACCGGATTATATAAAGCACGGTAGTACATCAGATGCTTGCTGTTGCTTGTGTAATAATGAACCTGTTACCTTGCTGTGCAACCGGCTTGCACCGAAGATGCGAGCTACACATGGCAGGCTAAAACGAATTCCGCCCGTTTTGAGGCGGGCGGAATAACATTTTATATTATCGGATTAAAATTACTTAATCTCCCAGGTTTCTCCACTGTTTAGGAGATCGTCCACATTTTTAATGTTTGAGTGGGTCTGTGCATAGGAGATTTGCTCCATGACGAGGTCATCATAGGTGGGATAGTTGGCCGAGCGAATTACGCCCAGGGCCACCGGAAAGTTGGGATAGGACATTTTGGCAAGCATGAGATGTATACCCGGATCCCGTTCGTACATATCATGAACCAACACATCCTGCTCCGTAATTCCATTTTCACCAATGGTAACCACTTCCAGTCTTGTACCATTCAGCCGGATGCCTTTATTCTTATCCTTACCAAAAATCATGGGGAAACCGTTCCTTAGAATCAACTGCCGGTCGTCCCTCACCTCTTTTCCGGTGATGGAATCGTGGGTTTTATCGGCAAAAATCACACAGTTTTGCAGTATCTCCACCACCGATGTTCCATCGTGCCGGGCTGCTTCAAACATCACTTCAGTCATCAGTCTGGGGTTGGTATCCACCACCCTTGCGAAGAAAGTGCCTTGTGCACCCATTACAAGTTCACCGGGATTAAACGGATGCTCTATGGTACCCATGGGTGAAGTTTTGGTAACGCTTCCCATAGGTGTGGTGGGAGAATATTGGCCCTTGGTAAGTCCGTAAATCTGGTTATTGAACAGCAGGATATTGATATCAATATTTCGACGGATGATGTGAATAAAGTGATTGCCGCCAATAGCCAGGGAGTCGCCATCGCCGGTGGTCATCCATACACTGAGGTGTGGATTGGCAATTTTAACTCCGGATGAAATGGCTGCTGCTCTGCCATGGATGCCATGAATACCGTATGTATTCACATAGTACGGGAAGCGGCTGGAGCATCCAATTCCCGATACCATCATAATATTTTCCTTACGATAGCCCAGTTTGGGAAATACATTAGCCACCGATGAAAGGATGGCATGTCCTCCGCAACCCGGACACCATTTTACCATCTGGTCGCTGACAAAGTCTTCTTTAGTTAATTCAACCGAAGTACGTTCTATGGTATAATTTCGTGGATTGATCATTTTACTTGTCCTCCAACATTTGATGAATAGCTTTTTTAAGTTCTGCCACAGTAAATGGCAGGCCCTGCACCTTATTGAACTGTTTGTAGTCAGGGCCGTATTGTGTCATTTTCAAATAACTGACAAACTGCCCGCTATTGAGTTCGCACACCAGTATTGTTTTAAATTTACTGAATATTTCCGCTGTATTTGCCGGCAGTGGCATAATATAATGGAAATGTGCATGACTTACTTTCTTACCTTCAGCCCTCACCTGTTCCACAGCTTCCTGGGCTGGTCCATGGGTACCTCCCCAGGTTACCACCAGCAGATCGCCTTCCTGGTCACCGTCCACTTCCTGCTTTGGAATGTAATCAGCCACTTTTTGAACCTTAGCAGCACGCAGGTCAACCATTTTTTGATGGTTTAATGGATCGGTAGAAACGTTTCCGTAGATGTCTTCTTTTTCCAGACCACCTATACGGTGTCTGAGGCCTTCGGTACCGGGCAATGCCCATTTTCGTGCAAGGGTTTCAGGATTGCGGCGGTAAGGCTTGAAGTCGGGATCGTTGGGTGGAGCTATTGGCGGCTGAATGGCCGGCAAATCAGCAACCCGTGGGATTTTAAACAACTGAGACCCATTACCCAAATAACCATCCGTAAGCAAAATCACCGGCGTCATGTGCTCCATAGCCAGTTTGGCTGCCATATATGCATAATAGAAACAATTGGCCGGGGTGGAGGCAGCCATAACAATGGCCGGACACTCTCCGTTGCGTCCAAATAGTGCCTGATAGAGGTCGCTTTGCTCTGATTTTGTAGGCAAGCCGGTACTAGGGCCTCCTCGTTGAACGTTTACAATTACCAGAGGCAACTCGGTAATTACAGCCAGGCCGATGGCTTCACTTTTTAAGGAAAGTCCCGGACCTGAAGTGGTGGTAAGCGCCAGACTTCCGGTAAAACTTGCTCCTATGGCAGAACAAATGCCGGCAATTTCATCCTCGGCCTGAAATACTTTGGCGCCCAATGATTTGTGCTTCGCAAGTTCAATTAAAATATCGGTTGCAGGGGTAATAGGGTACGAACCCAAAAACAGCGGCCTGCCCGAACGTTCGGAAGCGGCCAGAAAACCCCAGGCAGTAGCAATATTACCGGTGATGTTTCTATACAATCCGGGTTCGAGTTTAGCCCGTGATAACTGATACACGGATGAGAGCGCTTCTACCGTTTCAGCATAATTGAAACCGGCCTGAAGTACCCGCTTATTGGCTTCTACAACCAATGGTTTTGATTTAAATTTTTTCTCAAAAAACTTGAAAGAGGTATCCAGGCTAAGCCCAAACAAATGGAAGATCATACCCAGAGCAAACATATTTTTGCTTCTGTCTGCCGACTTGCTGTCAATGTTCAGGTCGGCAACAGCTTCGCGGGTAAGCTGTGTTATGGGAGCCTTAACCACATTATAAGCTGAGAACGAATCGTTTTCGAGAGGATTTTCAGCATAACCTGATTTCTTTAAGGCCGGTGCATCAAAGGCGTTTTCATCTAAAATAAGGGTAGCCCCGGGTTTTGCCCATTTTAGGTTCGACTTTACAGAAGCCGGATTCATAGCAACCAGCACATCGCACTGATCGCCGGTAGTTTCAATTTTACGGGTTCCCACATGAACCTGAAAGCCGGATACACCGGCAATGGTGTTGTGTGGTGCACGAATTTCAGCAGGGTAATCCGGAAAAGTAGCCAGATCAAGACCCGCCATTGCTGCGGTGTCGGAGAACAAAGTGCCTGACAACTGCATGCCATCTCCTGAGTCGCCTACAAATTTTACTACGACCGACTCGCGCTGAATAACATTATTATTAGATTTTACCATGATTATATTGAAGTTGGTTTTGCTAATTTTGCAGCAAAGGTATAGCTTTTATCTGCGATAGACTTCCCATTATGGATAAAAATTATTTTCTTTTGCGCCTACTGGCAAATTTATGCCGCTGAGCTGCCTACCAGACTAATTATCTGCTGTTTAAATCTGAATTTCTGTAAAAGCTAATTTAGACACAGTAAAAAATAGCGTCTGTCACCACCTATTCCGTGAATTTGTATTACTTTTGCAGCGAAAGAACTTACATTTCATTCACAATTAAACTATTACAATCATGGCTTACGTAATTTCTGATGACTGCACAGCTTGTGGCACCTGCATTGATGAGTGTCCCGTTGAAGCAATTTCTGAAGGTGATATTTACAAAATTGACCCGGATGTTTGCACCGACTGCGGATCATGCGCAGATGTATGCCCGGTTGAAGCAATTCACCCTGCATAAGCAGTAGCATCACTTTAAACTGCATTGTAAAGTCTGCCTCACCCGGCGGACTTTTTTTTA
>JAQVEI010000365.1 GCA_028697695.1 Lentimicrobiaceae bacterium | reverse complement strand
CTCATCGCCAATTTATACCCTTTTGATTACGATGCATTGATTATGTTTGGATGGGTAAACTACAGAATGGGGAAATCGCGTGAAGCCAGGGTGTTGTTTCAAAAGTGTCTGCTCAATCGTCCGGGGGATGCATCGGCTACCGAAGGCCTGGAACTTATTCATTAACATTAATTAAAACCAAATCACTGCATGATTCAATCCATTGTAAGGGCAAGTCTTCAAAACAAATTCATGGTGTTGCTGGCCACCATGACTATGGTTGGTTTTGGAGTTTATTCGCTGTTAAATATCCCCATTGGAGCGGTTCCTGATGTAACCAACAATCAGGTGCAGGTAATCACCACCTCACGTAACTTATCCACGCTTGATGTGGAGCGTTTTATCACCTATCCTGTTGAACTTGAAATGGCCAATTTGCCGGGGCTGGTCGAGATACGTTCTATCTCAAAGTTTGGTTTGTCGGTGGTAACTATTGTTTTTGAAGATCAGGTAGGAACATACCTGCCCCGTCAACTGATTGCCGAGCGCATTCAGGCAGCAACGGAAAGTATCCCACAAGGGTTTGGCTCTCCGTTCATGGGGCCTATATCTACGGGGCTGGGCGAAATTTACCAATATACACTTGAGGTGGATTCTGCACATAAAGATGAATATACCCTCACCGATCTGCGCACCATTCAGGACTGGCAGGTTAAACGTCAGTTGTCCGGTATACCTGGCGTGGTGGAAGTGAATACCTGGGGTGGCAACCTCAAGCAATACGAGGTGGCCCTGAACCCCAACCTGCTTAAAGCTATGGATGTGAGCATAGAGCAGGTTTATAACGCGCTTGAGGCAAACAATAGCCTGGTGGGCGGCGGATATATTGAAAAAACAAACCAAAGCTATTTTATCCGAAGCGAAGGCCTGGTAGGTTCAGTAGAGGAGCTGGGTAGTATTGTAGTAGCCAATCGGGGCGGATCAATCATCAGAATCAGCGACATTGCCACAGTTCAGACAGGCAGTGCTACCAGGTTTGGTGCCATTACCGCCAATGGAGAAGGTGAAAAGGTACTGGGGCAGGTGATGATGCTCAAGGATGCAAACTCTAATCAGGTGATCAACAGCGTACACGAAAGGGTAGACGAGATAGCGGAAAGTCTGCCACCGGGCATTCATATCAATGGTTTTCTGGAAAGAAGCACCCTTATTAAAAAAACAACCTCCACCATTGCAGAAAACCTCATTTTGGGCTGCCTGATAGTGATCTTCGTGGTGGTATTGCTGCTGGGCAATCTACGCTCAGGTATGGTGATTGCTTCTGTAATTCCCTTAAGCCTGTTGTTCGCACTTAGCCTCATGTATGTTTTTGGTGTGGATGCCAATCTCATGAGTCTTGGAGCCATTGACTTTGGAATTATCATTGACGGTGCCGTGATAATTGTGGAGTTTATTGCCTGGCAGATAACGCAAAGAAGCGAAGAGTTGATTGGGCTGTATGGTAAAGACAGACAAAACAGAATTGATGACATTACCCTGGCCGGAACAACCAAACTTACCCGTTCTGCACTATTTGGACAACTAATTATCATTATCGTATTTATTCCCATCCTTTCACTATCGGGTATCGAGGGAAAGATGTTCAGGCCAATGGCGCAGGTGTTTACCTTTGCATTGCTGGGAACTATGATACTGGGGTTTACCTATGTGCCCGTAGTTTCAGCCTTGTTTCTAAAACCGGCTTCGCAAAAGCGAAACATATCCAATCGCTTGCTGGATTTCCTTAACCGGGCATACAATCCTTCCATCAGTTGGGCATTAAAAAACAAAACGGTCGTGCTTTCAATAGCCGGTATACTCGTAATTGTAAGTGTATTGTTATTCAGTCGTATGGGTGGTGAATTTGTGCCTACACTTGACGAAGGAGACTTCGTGATTCAGCCTGTATTTAAAACCGGAACTACTTTAAGCAATACCATTGACTTTACCACACGCATTGAGCAGATATTGAAAACCTTTCCCGAAGTAGATCAGGTGGTTAGCCGGATTGGTGCTGCCGAAGTGCCAACTGATCCCATGTCAATGGAAGAGAGTGACGTTATCATCACGCTTAAGCCCCGTAAGCAATGGATTACAGCCGACAGCAAAGATGAACTGGCCAATGCCTTTAAGCAAGCCTTACTGGTAATTCCGGGCGTTGATTACGAATTTACCCAACCCATAGAGATGCGCTTTAATGAACTGATAACCGGTACCCGGGCCGACCTGGCCATTAAGGTATTTGGCGAAGATCTCGACTATCTCAATACTACCGCCCTTAAAATTCAGGCTTTGGTTGCCCGGGTCGATGGGGCTGCCGATGTAATTGTAGAAAAAACTGCAGGCCTGCCCGAGATGAGCGTAACTTACAATCGTACCAAACTTGCCATGTATGGATTAAATGTTGACGATGCCAATAAGGTAATCTCCATGGCATTTGCCGGTTTGAAGGCCGGGGAGATTTTTGAAGGAGAGAAACGTTTTGACCTGGTAATCAGGTATCAGAAAGAATTCAGAAATCAGATAGAGCATCTGCGCAATACCTTTGTACCTTTGCCTTCAGGAGGACAGATTCCGCTGAGTGAAATTGCGGCTGTCTCCTTTTCAAAAGGGCCAGCCAAAATCTCGCGTGACGACACCCGGCGCCGTGTGGTGGTGGGTGTGAACGTTCGAGGTCGGGATTTGGAATCTGTTGTAACGGATGTACAAAAGCTCCTGGATGCTAACCTTAAGCTTCGTCCGGGTTACTTTGTGGAATATGGAGGTCAGTTTGAAAACCTGCGAAGCGCCCGCAACCGTCTGCTGATTGCTGTTCCCATTGCCCTGATTCTGATTTTCACTTTGCTGCATCTGGCTTTTAGGTCATTTCGCGAAGCTTTAATGGTTTACACTGCTATCCCGCTCTCGGCTGTTGGTGGCGTTTGGCTGCTCTGGCTGCGTGGCATGCCCTTTAGCATTTCTGCTGGTGTGGGTTTTATCGCGTTGTTCGGCATTGCCGTTTTAAATGGTATAGTATTGATAGAACATTTTAAAACGTTGCGCAACATGGGTATTACCGATATGCGCGAACTCATTATCCGTGGAACACGCGAGCGCTTACGACCCGTGCTGCTTACCGCTTCAGCCGCAGCAATGGGATTTCTGCCTATGGCCCTCTCAACTTCGGCAGGAGCCGAAGTGCAACGCCCGCTGGCTACCGTGGTGATCGGCGGACTAATTACGGCAACATTGCTTACCATGATAGTGCTGCCCGTAGTCTATTGCCTGTTTCAAACATCATGGAAACCTGCTCAAAGAAAGAAAGGGAAAAACAAGGTGGCGTGGGTGATACTACCCCTGTTGCTGTTGCCGGTTGTTGAAGGATTTGCCCAGCAAACTCCGCTGAGTATGGATGAAGCAATCCATATTGCCTTGACCAACAACCCGTTAACGAATGCGGCAACCCTGGAAGTAGAACGTGCCGGACAATTGACGCACGCGGCCTTCGACCCCGAAAAAACGACACTCTATTATAATTTTGATGAAAATAATATTGCTGAAAATAATTTGCCGCTCAAAGTATGGGGTGTACAGCAAACGCTTACCTTCCCGGCTGTCTGGATATGGCAGCGACGAGAGGCAAAGCATCATA
>JAQVEI010000364.1 GCA_028697695.1 Lentimicrobiaceae bacterium | reverse complement strand
GTCCGGATATTAATGATGGTTTTACGAATGGAATACTATTTCTAGTTGCTATTAATATTGCAAATAATGAATGATTTTGTTCGAGAAGCATTAGAAGTGCATATGCAATCATGAACATCAATGGAGGCAATAAAACATTTGAGCCTATAGATTTTAACAATAATGGCCCTGCAAAAATAATTGATAGACTGCCCAGTAAGTAAACAATATAAAAAACGCTCATTGATAAGGCGAATTCTTTTATTACTGCTAGCTTATTCCCCTGAACCCTTAAGTAATTTAACCGTGGTTGAAAAGTATTAAAAAAATTCGACGCAAATCCTATAACAAATCCAAAAACTTGTAGCATAATACCGTAGGATGCGATTTCTGATAACGGCAAAAAGATGCCAGCTATGAACATTCCAACTTTGGAGATTAAATATGAACCCACAAAAACTAATCCTAACTTCTTAGCATTGTACCAGATAGTAAAAATAAGATCATTTACTTCAGAGCGATTAATCTGGCACTTATTGAGTTTGCTTTTAAGTGAAGATGTAAAAAATACCCTATATGTCAGGTATCGGGTAAAAAACGGATAAATAAAATTGGAGATCGCAATCCCCATTAAACCAGCTCCCATATATAATAGACTGATGGTTAGAGTCAACTGGCTAATTCTCCCATAAATAGTAATTTGATTTGCTTCCTTTAATAATCCTCTTCCCCGAAGCAAGGCTTGATAATAGGAGTAATAAATATTAAAATATGTAGATAAGGAGAAAACTATCCAAATATATAACGAGTGCTTTACATTTGAGAAACCTTCCGTTGCATTGTAAATGTATATTGTGCCTGCTGTTAGCATAACACCCAGGGCTATTAATGAAATTCTTTTGTAAACGAACTTTGCTGATTTAATCAGAGTGGCCAATAAATGATAACTTATGTCTCTTTCGTTATCTGAACTTTGTTGTATGCCTTCTTTTTGTAATTTCTGAGCGCCCCCAAAAACATGAGTAAAATTTCTGCCAAATTGCGCAGAAAACCCGAAATCCAGTAAAGCTACCAAGCCAGCAATAGTGCCCATAAGATAATTTAAACCAATCTCATTTACTGTTAATAATCGAAGTATAAAGGGTAAGATTAAGAAACCGGTTCCAATCGAGAAAATCTGAGCTATATAACCCCAAATAACATCTGATGGTCGAACTTCAATGTTAAACTTGTCTTTTTTTACATTCATATTACTTCATTAAACTAAATAAAGGTGTACTAATTAGTGAGTAATATGTTCTTTTTGTAAAGACATTTTGTCTGCGCACAAACTAATTTCATGTTCAAGGATTTGTAGGTTTTCGGCCTTGTTGCCAGTGCAGTTGTTGAGAACAACTAAGATTTCAAAAGGCCTTCATAGTTTTGATTAATGGCACTTTCAATTGTCAAATGAATGATATCAGCATTATTAAAAAGTTGGTAATGCTATTGTAAATAACATTGTTACGAGTTTTTATTTATCAATTTTCCCCTCAACACACAATCATCTGTCCAGTAATATTTCCATTGGCCAAACCTACCGGTGAAAATATAATCTCACAAGTTTATTATTGGTTTCAAATCGTTTTCTTCATCCGGTATATCGTTCATCATTTACCAATGGATTCATCTTTCATTATTGATAGAATACCTTCTTCGATGGGAACCTTTGGCTTCCATTCTGGCACACATACTCCATTTTTCCATGGATCCATAACTTCTCTTTCACGGTAGTATCTTCCACCCCAATTAATATTTAGTTTTTTACCTGTACAATTCTCAAAAACTTTAGCAAGTTCTTTTAAAGTATATCTTTTATCAGCCTTCACTGCAAAGGTTTGGCCATTTTTAACTTTTGGGTGGCCGTTACTTAGGTGTTTTGCCAACAAAGCAAAGGCAGAAACAATGTCATCAACATGTGAAATATCAATAATTTGCTCTCCGGGTGACATATCTAAAGTTTCACCAGTTTTGTTAATTCGTTCCCAAAGGTTAAATATTTTTGGGCGGGTGTCGTCCGGGCCATAGGTGTCAGATAGTTTTAGAGTACAAAATTTAATCTGATTTGTTTCCCAATAATATTGGGCAATGCTTTCGAATGCCTGTTTGGAAGCAGCGTAAAGGTTTACAGGGGAATATTTTGCATTGTTGTAATGCTGCCAAAAAGTACCTGTATTAATAAACCATTTAACACCAGATTGGGCAGCACTCTCTAAGACATGGATACCAAAACGTACATTTGAGTCTATTAATTTAACTGTTTCATCTGGTTTATGTGTTGTAAGATATAGAGAAGCTAAATGTACAATTCCGTCGAATTTTCCTTTTTCAAAAAACTTAATATCCTGCTCTATTTTGTTTTCAGTCAGTCTATGAATATAAACATTTTCTTTAAACGGAGATGTTTCATTTCCATATAGATTTATGGTTATATCAAATCCTTCTTTTACAAAACGATTAACCAAGTGTTTTCCTATGAAGCCAGTTGCTCCGGTTATAAAAATTTTCATTCTTTTTAATTAAAATGGGCTTAGATAGTAACAATAGGTTTAAAGCCACCATCCCTTTGCGATATAATAGGATTGTCAACAGGCCAATTGTACCCAAAAGAATCATAACGAATGCCACAATCAAATGTGGGATGATAGCATGTAGTTTGGAGGTATGTTACCATTGAGTTGTCTTCTAAACTTAAAAAGCCATGTGCACATCCTATGGGAATATAGATTAAAACAGGATTTGAAACTGTTAATTCAACAGAAAAGTATTGGCCGAATGTTTGTGAATCTTTTCTCAAATCAAGTACCACATCTAATATGCTTCCTGAATTAAGGTAAACCAATTTAGTATGTTCGGCTGGAGGAACTTGAAAGTGCATTCCCCTTATAACATTTTTTGCCGAGATGGAATAGTAGCTTTCTTTGAAATTGGTTTCCAGTCCATTTTCCTTAAAAAACTCTTCATTGAATACTTTGATGAAGCTCCCTCGTTGGTCTTTGAATTCTTTTAAATGAATGAGCTTTAAACCTGAAATAAATGTTTCTTCGATTCTCATTGTTATTCCCAATCATCTGTTAGTACCTGTTCTTGATTTACACCTCCTGAAACCAGATAATCCTTAAAGGATTTGATCATTACGGGTGGGCCGGAGATGAAGTATGTGGCGTTTGTTCCGTTTTCATGCAGGATGTTTTGGATGTCAATAAACCCATCCGTATCTTGATAAAAGTAAGTTACACAGCTTTGCTCAGAGGAGGCATGGAGTTCCACGGAGTTTAGTTCGGTTTCGTAAATGTTGTATTCTTTGGAGCGGAAGCCGAGGTAAATTTTGGGATTGGTGTATTCGCTGAAGGATTCGTGGGTGAACAGAGAGAGAAACGGGGTGATACCTGTGCCACCGGCAATGAATACAGTGTTTTCATTATTGTGAGGCTGTTGGAACAAATCGCCGTAAGGAAGTTTAAGCCATACTTCTGAGCCTTGTTTTAGGTTTGCTTCCAATGCTTTTGTGAAAGTTCCTTTTACTGCGTAGGTGATGCGAATGGTTTCTTCGGTGGGGTTGCTTTGCATGGAGAAGCAACGGGACTCGGGCCATTGGCCAATGCCGTCGTAGTCCTCATCGAGGGCGAGGTGG
>JAQVEI010000363.1 GCA_028697695.1 Lentimicrobiaceae bacterium | reverse complement strand
CCAATACCGATATTATATACGCCGCCAATGGTTCAAATCTGTTCCGCAGTGATAATGTTAAAAACACTGTAGTACAATGGGCTACTTTATCAGGCAATTTATTGACCAACAAGACCATTACTGCAAAAGAAACCAGCCCGTTTGACGAAAACGTGGTTTATGTGGCTCATCAAAACAAAATATACAAGTCTGAGAATAAAGGTCAATCCTGGCAGGACATCTCCGGCTCCCTGCCTGATGTTCAAATGAATACCATTGCCTCCTACCGCAATAGCCAGGATGGGTTATATCTGGGAACCGACATAGGAATATTTTACAAAGATGCCTCTATGGACGACTGGATTATGTTTTCCAACGGCTTTCCTGTATCGGGCATAGTTACTGAACTGGAAATATATTATGATGCTTTAGGGCCGGCAAATGATGTAATTCGTGCCGGCACTTATGGCAGGGGATTATGGGAATCTCCCGTTTACTTTGAGGCTCCCACTGCTGATTTTTTCACTTCAGACACCTTGGTTCCCGTAGGTTGTGGCGTTAATTTCACTGACCTGTCATCGGGCGTTCCTTACGAATGGAGTTGGGAGTTTCCGGGCTCAGAAACCCCTACCGATAACCAAAAAAATCCCTCACAAATAGTTTGGAACACACCGGGTGATTATACCGTAAGTTTAACGGTATCAAATCCTGCCGGGACGAGCACTCAGACATTAACCAATTACATTACTGTAAGTAGTGAACTCATGCCGCAGCCTGCATTTACTTCCTCCGAAAGGGTTTTGTGCTCGGGCTCCGCTGCCATTATTCAATTCCATGATGAATCTGCTTTTTGTCCTCAATCCTGGAACTGGAGTTTTACTCCGGATGATGTAACTTTTGTAAATGGCACCACCAATACTTCTGAAAATCCTGAAGTCTTATTCAATGGCAACAGCAACTATGATGTTACACTACAGGTATCCAATGCCAATGGAACATCCACTTTAAGCAAACCGGATTATATATTGGCCGGTGGTATCCCGCCTCCGTTTACTGAAGACTGGGAATCTCAATCCCTGGAAACTAATAACTGGAGCGTGGAAAATCCGGACAACAAAGTTACCTGGGAGCTACTGCCTGTGGGTGGCAACGAGCAGGGAGCACATGCCATTGGTCTGCCATTCTATTATTACGCTCCGCCCATGGGTGGCCGTGATCGCCTCATAAGTCCGCCATTGAACTTTGAAGGATTCAGTGAGATTGTTATGGGCTTCAGCCATGCATATGCGCGCCGTTACATCCAACTTTCCGATTCACTTATTGTACTTATTTCTGAAGATTGCGGGGATACCTGGCAGCGATTGGCTGTATTTGGAGAAGACGGTAGCGGCAATTTCCAGACACATCCTGAAACGGGAGATTCATTTTTTGTGCCTGAAACCGCAGAGGACTGGTGCGGTGCACCCGGAAATCCGCCTTGCTTGCAAATAGATCTTAGCGCATGGGCAGGTATGAAAAATCTAAAGGTTGCATTTGAAAGTGTTAACCGGCTGGGCAATGCTTTGTATATCGACAACATCTATTTTACCCATGCAGTGCCTGCAACCTTTGAAAAGCTCGGGAAGGCGGTTATTGATGTGTATCCCAACCCGGCGAAAGACAGGATTTTTGTAACTTCTACTGAAAAATTAGACAACGCCCGCATAGAGCTTTACAATACTACCGGTAAATTGGTATATGCTGCTGCTGGTGTAAACGGTAAGTTATTTACCATTGAAACCGCTGTGTTGCCGCGTGGCTTATACCTCGTTTCTGTGAATTCCGCTAAATTGCAGTTCAGCAGTAAACTGATGATAAATTAATGAATTTGCTGCAGGTCTGTGTTCAGGCCTGCAGCTTATCTTTTGTAGTTTTTATTAGAATGCATCTCACCTATTTTCCCGGCATAGATCTAATACACCACAGTCAGGCTGATATATTGCTTGAGGTTCCGGCTGAGGAAGCAGCCCATTTGAAGGTGCTAAGACTTAAGCCCGGTGATACAATAAGGGTTACAGACGGAACCGGCACTATTGGTGAAGCGGAAATTTTCAACTCTACCGGAAAGCAATATTTGGTGAGGCTAACAAACGTTCAACAAATGCCTCCCAAAACCTATGAAGCCCACCTGATAGTGGCACCTACCAAAAACATTGCGCGTTTTGAATGGTTTATTGAAAAAGCCACTGAAATTGGCATCGACAGCATTACACCTGTATGGTGCGAACATTCGGAACGCAGTCATTTACGTATTGACAGGTTGCAAAAAGTGGCTGTTGCGGCCATGAAACAGTCATTAAAATCAAGACTGCCCGTTATAAATGTGCCGGTAAAGCTGGATGAGTTTTTAAAATCATCTCAAACACCCGGACAACACTTTATAGCATGGATAGATGATTCTGTTACTGGCCATTTAAAGGAAGCCGTTGCGAAAGATACTCCTGTCAGTATACTTATTGGGCCAGAAGGAGATTTCAGCAAACGCGAAGTAGACCTGGCTCAATTTAATGGATTTCAGGCAGTTTCCTTAGGGAAAGAACGGCTGCGAACCGAAACTGCGGCCCTGGTTGCCTGCCATATTGTGAATTTGATAAATGATTAAGAAAGCATAAAATGAAGCGATTAATTTTGTTGCCATTCATTCTTTTAATGTCTGCATTTCAACCTGCTACTCTCCCTTCGGTTGAAATACCACTCCTGAAATATCGGGGTGGAGGCGACTGGTATGCCAACCCCACTTCTTTACCCAATCTGATTGAATTCTGCAACAAAAATCTGAATACCAACATCAACCCCGACCCTGCTACGGTTGATGCCGGTGATCCGCAAATCTTCAATTATCCCTTCGTTCATATGACCGGTCACGGAAATGTGGTTTTTGATGATCAGGAAGCAAGAAACCTGCGCAATTATATGCTTGCAGGGGGCTTTTTGCATATCGACGATAATTACGGCCTGGACATATACATACGTCCGCAAATGAAAAAAGTATTTCCTGAACTTGACTTTGTGGAGTTACCTTTTTCGCATCCAATCTATCATCAGAAATACGATTTCCCAAACGGATTGCCCAAAATTCATGAACATGACAACAAACCGGCGCAGGGGTTTGGCTTAATATGGGAAGGCCGACTGGTCTGTTTCTACAGTTATGAAACTGATTTGGGTGATGGCTGGGAAGACCCGGAAGTACACAACGACAGTCCCGAAACCCGTCTGAAAGCCTTAAGGATGGGTGCCAATCTTATTCAATATGTTTTTGTGAAATAAACCAACAACCTTATTGCCCGCTGTTAGTGTATTTATGTATGGGTTCAGCTAAGCACCAGATAGCGGTTTACTTCCGATATCTTATCAGGGCTGCCAAAGAGATACAACATGTCGTCTGTTTCTATGGTCATTTCCGGAGTAATGGTGGTCAGATAGCGGTTGTTGCGCCGAATGGCAAGCACTGTAACATTGAACCGGCTCTTTAACCCGCTTTCCACTATGGTTTTACCCACTATTTTGTTTTCGCCACGCTGAACCGGCAAAGTTGCGATAACCATGTCGGGTATATGCAGGGTAATGGCTGGCGGCCGTTGAGCTTCGAATCCTGCATTACTCAGCAATTCATAGTTACGTGCCCTTATGTGGGATATAACGCT
>JAQVEI010000009.1 GCA_028697695.1 Lentimicrobiaceae bacterium | reverse complement strand
GAGTGAATAAAGCCCGGTTGCCAACCAGCATCAATACCAGCCCAAGCATAAGGAGGGTTAGCAGTCTGCTGACAATATGTAAAACGGCTTTTTTCATTTGCCGGCAAAATTAGGGTTTTACACCATGTTCTATATGCCAATGGCTTATTTAGAAGTAATTTAGATTAATGGCGAAAGCAGACTGTTTTTTCTTACCGGCTGCGGCTTTACTCATTTGGGCAGGTTTAGATGTATTCTGACCCGGACTATGCTGCCCATCAGGCTCTTTTTGGTGAATTGAGGTGATAAACGTAACTTTGCCGAAAATATTTACAGATGAATTTTGTTGAAGAACTCACCTGGCGTGGCATGGTACATACCATGATGCCGGGTACCGAAACTATATTGGAAAAGGAGATGATATCAGCCTACGTGGGCATCGATCCCACGGCCGATTCGCTTCATATTGGGCATCTTGTAGGGGTAATGATGCTCAAACACCTTCAGCAAAGCGGGCACAAACCCATTGTGTTGGTGGGTGGTGCCACCGGTATGATAGGTGACCCCTCCGGAAAGTCGCAGGAGCGTAATCTGCTGGATGAGTCCACATTGAGACACAATCAGGAGTGTCTGAAGCAGCAATTGATGAAGCTTCTGGATTTTGAAACCGATGCGCCCAACCAGGCTGTAATGGTAAATAATTACGACTGGATGAAGGATTTTTCCTTTCTGAGTTTTATCCGTGAAGTAGGCAAACATATAACAGTGAATTACATGATGGCCAAGGATTCGGTAAAAAAACGCCTGAGTGGTGAAGCCGGCGATGGCATGTCGTTTACCGAGTTTACCTATCAGTTGGTGCAGGGCTACGATTTCTTACATCTCTATCAACACCACAACTGCAAGTTACAGATGGGTGGTTCTGATCAATGGGGCAACATTACCACCGGTACAGAATTAATTCGACGTAAAACCGGAGGGGAAGCATTTGCACTCACCTGCCCGCTGATTACCAAGTCAGATGGCGGTAAATTTGGCAAAACCGAATCGGGAAATGTTTGGCTCGACCCCGCAAGAACATCCCCGTATAAGTTTTATCAGTTCTGGCTGAATACTTCCGATGAAGACGCGGAAAAATATATCCGCATATTCACGCTCTTTACCAAAGAAGAGGTGGAAGCCATGATTACAGAACATCAGGCAGCTCCTCACCTGCGTTTGCTGCAGAAAGCTTTGGCCAAAGACCTGACAATCAGAATACACTCTGCCGATGACTTTCAGGCGGCCCTGGATGCCTCCGAAATTCTTTTCGGGAAAGGCACAGCTGATGCCTTACATAAACTGGATGAAGATACTTTACTTTCGGTATTTGAAGGCGTCCCACAGTTTGAAATTGAACTGAATGAACTTGAAGCCGGCCTTGATGTTACAGAGCTGGTAGCCGAAAAAACATCTATATTCTCATCAAAGGGCGAAGCAAGACGCATGCTTAAGGACGGTGGGGTGCAGGTTAATAAAGCCAAAGTCGCTGAGGGCTTTATCGTAAAACCCGCCCAGTTGCTAAACGGGAAATATATACTGATTCAAAAAGGAAAGAAAAATTATTACCTGCTTATAGGTAAATAGTTGACTTCATTATTGAGCAATAAATTAGGCAGGAAATATCCATATAACCTCCGCCTCAGCTTTAATTTTGGCTCGCTCTGGTTAAACAGGATTTGCCGCTACGGCATTAGGCTTCCGTATCTTGCACTTGACCATTATCCTCTGTCAAAAGCTTTTCAATAACTTTGGGATAATGCTCATATTCTAGTTGATGTATTTTAGTGGCCAGGCTATCGGGAGTCTCATCCGGGCTAAGGGTATATTTCTCCTGCAACAAAATTGTACCATGGTCGTACAATTCATCTATAAGATGTATGGTGATACCTGATTCTTTCTCACCCGCCTCAATAACAGCCTCGTGCACATTATCACCAAACATACCCTTACCTCCGTATGATGGCAGCAAGGCAGGATGTATGTTAACAATTTTCTGTGCAAAAGTTTTGGTAATGGTTCCCGGCATCAGCCAAAGAAATCCAGCCAATACAATGAGATCAATGTTGCGGCTTTGCAAATCGCGCAATACAAAATCCGTAGCGTAGAATTTCTCCCGGTCAAAAAGTATCAGTGGAACTTTCAGGTTGGTAGCCCGTCTTATTACCTGTGCTTTGGGGTTGTTGCAATATATGGCTTCAACCCTTGCCAGGTTGCCGTCGACAAAATATCTGACAATGTTTTCGGCATTAGAACCGTTTCCGGAGGCAAAAACGGCAATTCGTTTCATAGTGGTAGCATTTGCCGGCAAAGTTAGCCAGAAACAATTTAATGACATTCATTTTTAGGGCATTTTAAATCAAAAAAGCCAATAAAGCCTTAAAATTGCCGAAAATCATTAAAAAACACACTTTATTGAACTGTTTTTTGGTTACATCAGACGATATTGTTCAATCTTGCAGGCATTTTCCCATATTTTGCGAACAATTGATGCTTACCTTTGCAAACTCACAATAAAAAAGTACTACCATCCATGGATTACAACTTCAGGGAAATTGAACAAAAGTGGCAGCAATTCTGGTCGGAAAATAAAACCTATAAAACAGAAATTGACTATGGGAAACCTAAGTTTTACGTGTTGGATATGTTTCCCTATCCTTCAGGTGCAGGTTTGCATGTAGGTCATCCACTTGGCTACATTGCTTCGGATATATACGCCCGATACAAGCGATTGCAGGGTTACAATGTGTTGCACCCCATGGGTTACGATGCCTATGGACTTCCCGCCGAACAATACGCCATTCAAACGGGGACCCATCCGGCCATCACTACCGATAAAAACATAGCGCGTTACCGCGAACAGCTTGATAAGATTGGCTTTTCATACGATTGGGACCGGGAGGTCCGCACCAGCGATCCGGCCTATTATAAATGGACACAGTGGACTTTTATCCAATTGTTTCATTCATGGTACAACAATATCACCGAAAGGGCGGAACCCATTGCCAATTTAATTTCAGTCTTCACCTCTTCGGGAAATACCTCCATTGATGCAGCCAGTAGCGATATTGAGACTTTTAGTGCAGCAGAATGGAATGCCATGGATGATAAGGCAAAACAGGATGTGCTGATGCATTATCGCCTTGCTTATCTTGCCGATACCATGGTAAATTGGTGTCCTGAATTGGGAACGGTGTTGGCCAACGATGAGGTTAGTGAAGGATTCTCCATCCGCGGTGGTCACCCGGTTGAACGAAAAACGATGAAACAGTGGCTGTTGCGTATTACAGCCTATGCCGACCGTTTGCTGACAGGTCTGGAAAAAATTGACTGGCCGGAATCTTTAAAGGAAATACAGCGCAACTGGATAGGCCGTTCGCAGGGATGTATGGTAAAATTCAGGGTTAACTCCATTAACGAAACCATTGAAGTATTTACCACACGTGCCGACACCCTGTTTGGAGCCACATTTATGGTGCTTGCCCCTGAACACCCTCTTGTGATGCAAATAACCACTGCGGCGCAGCAGGAAGCTGTTTCAGCCTATTTGCAATGGGCCAAAAACCGCTCGGAACGTGAACGCATGACCGAGGTGAAGAAGATCAGCGGTGAATTTACAGGTGCCTATGCCAGGAATCCACTCAATGGAGAAGATATTCCGATTTGGGTAGCTGATTATGTATTGATGGGTTATGGCAGCGGAGCCATTATGGCGGTTCCGGCCCACGACAATAGAGACTTTGCCTTTGCACGCCACTTTAAACTGCCCATTCGTCAGGTAGTTTGTCGCGATGATGAAACTCCAGGTGACCCCTCCCTTTGGGATGAATCCTACGACTCAAAGGAGGGCATCATGATCAACAGCGGGTTTTTAACGGGAATGGAGGTAAAACAGGCCATACCTGCTGCCATCCGTAAAGTGGAAGAAATGGGGCTGGGCATGGGTAAAGTAAATTACCGACTGCGTGATGCCATCTTTAGCCGTCAACGTTATTGGGGTGAGCCTTTTCCGGTTTATTACAAAGATGGCATACCCCATACCCTCAGCGAAAATGAACTACCCCTCGAATTACCGGAAGTAGATGCCTACCTGCCAACGGATACCGGTGAGCCGCCTTTGGCCCGCGCTAAAAACTGGGTAAATAAGGACGGATATCCCCTGGAAGTAAATACCATGCCCGGTTTTGCCGGATCAAGCGGATACTACCTGCGCTATATGGATCCGGGAAACGATAAGGAATACTTTTCGCAGGAAGCCAACGCCTACTGGAAAAGCGTGGATTTATATATAGGCGGCGCAGAACATGCTACCGGCCATTTGATTTATGCACGCTTCTGGAATAAGTTCTTGCACGACCTGGGCATGACAGTTGAGGATGAGCCTTTCCGTAAACTTATCAATCAGGGAATGATACAGGGCAGATCCAATTTTGTGTACCGGGCCAATCTTGAAAAAATGGCCGAATATATGCTGTGGGAAAATCTGAAGGATGGAAAAACCGGAGTAAGCTTTGAACGCGATTATCGTGACGGAAACCGTAAATTTGACTTCTACAGCCGGGAAGCCGGACTGATAATTGAAGTAAAACGCCAGCAATCGCTTGAAAAGGTAGCTCATCCTTATGAAGCCTACTGTAAAGAAAGGGGTTTAAAAATGTTGTTGATCCCGATTCGCGATTTCCTGGATTTGGACAAGGTGATGGAGCGTATTCAAGGGGTAGTGAAGGGGGATAAAATACCCGAATTTACCGAACAGCCAAACATGGAACTCATCCCGCTATTCGTGTCAAAAAATTACCCCGGAAGGGAGCATTATACCGATGCCATTCATGTGGATGTTGGACTGGTTCATAATGATATACTTGATATTGAAGCGTTTAAGGCATGGCAACCTCATTTGGCCAAGGCTGAATTTGTACTTGAAGATGGAAAATATATTTGCGGGTGGGAAGTGGAGAAAATGTCAAAGTCAAAGTATAACGTTCAAAACCCCGATGATCTGATTGAGAAATATGGAGCCGATACCCTAAGGTTGTATGAGATGTTTCTGGGGCCGCTCGAACAGGCAAAGCCCTGGGATACCAACGGTATTGAAGGCGTTTTCCGGTTCATTCGCAAGTTGTGGCGCCTGTTTCACGATTATGATAACAACTTCATGGTGGTTGACGAGCCGCCCGTACCGGAAGAGTTAAAGGTATTGCATAAAACCATAAAAAAAGCACAGGACGACATTGAACGTTTTTCCTTTAACACAGCCGTTAGTTCGTTTATGATATGCGTGAATGAGCTCTCGGAACTTAAATGCAACAAGCGCGCCATATTGAGGGAGCTTACCATTCTTCTCTCACCCTATGCCCCGCATATTGCCGAAGAGTTGTGGAGTTTACTGGGCAACAGGGAGAGTATATCCAATGCAGAATTTCCTGTTTTCAATGAAGCGTATATTTTGGAAAATACTTTCGAATATCCGGTGTCGTTCAATGGAAAAATGCGTTTTAAACTCAGCCTGCCTCTGGATATGTCGGTGCCTGAAATTGAAAAGACAGTGCTCTCGGCTCCCGAAGCTGCCAAATGGCTGGACGGAAAGCCTGCACGCAAGGTGATAGTCGTACCCGGTAAAATTGTCAACGTGGTGGTATAATCCGGTTGCAGTTTTTGGAATTGCACCCTGAAATCCGGCTTAGGGTTTAAGGCAAAGCACCGGCAAGATGACAACTCCTGCACTTTTATTTACAATTGTTAAAAAAAGAACATGAGCACGCTTCAAATCATAGCATTGATTGTATCGGGAGTCTTTGTCGGGTTTATCAATACGCTGGCCGGAGGGGGCACCATCATTTCGCTTTCGCTGTTTATGTTTATGGGTTTGCCTGCGGATGTGGCCAATGGTACCAACCGCATTGCCGTTATTTTACAAAACCTGACTTCGGTAACTACATTCAGGCAGCAAAAGCTGCTCGATACACGCAAGGCCTGGCATCTGGCCATACCCACGGCAATAGGCTCCGTGGTAGGCGCGTGGCTATCGGTTGAAATTGATGAAGCAACCTTTCGTAAAGCCATAGGCCTGGTAATGATAATGATGGTGTTTTTCATCCTGGCAAAGCCCAACAAATGGCTGCAGGGGCAAAAACATCTGCAACTAAAAAAAATAAGCCTGCTGCAAATTTTTATCTTCTTTGCCATAGGTATTTATGGTGGCTTTGTTCAGGTTGGTGTAGGATACTTTTTACTGGCTGCCATAGTGTTGGGCGCGGGATACGATTTGGTGAAAGCCAATGCCATTAAGGTATTCATAGTTTTAATCTATACCCTGTTTGCGTTGGTGGTATTTGTGTTCAACGATAAGGTAAACTGGCAGTTCGGATTAATTCATGCCATTGGAAACGTTATAGGCGCCTTTGTTGCCTCGAGGTATGCCAGCGTTTGGGGGGCAAACTTTATCCGTTGGTTTATCATTGTAATTATACTTATTTCTTCGGCCGATCTGTTTGGGATCATTGACATCAGGGGAATGTTTAGTTAATCCATGCACAACTTGCTTTGGAATGAACTTTTAAATTTCCTACTTTCGTGTAAGTTATTCAAGCGTGTTTCATTATAAAAAGCTGGCGATATGAAAACGATAATACATCTTTTTTTTATGATTTTGGGTGTTTACATCTCAGGATTGAATGCCCAGAACACAGGCTATGTGCTGGTAATTCATGGGGGAGCCGGGACGATTACCTCTGAACGGTATTTACCGGCAAAGCAGGCTGAATACAATCAGGCATTGACCGATGCCCTTGGTGCCGGCGAAGAAATTTTAGCTGCTGGCGGCTCCGCCCTTGACGCAGTGGTGGCAGCCATTCAACTTATGGAAGCCAACCCGTTGTTTAATTCAGGCAAAGGCGCAGTTTTCAATGCGGAAGGCCGCAACGAGCTGGATGCTTCCATCATGGATGGAAAATCGGGGAAGGCAGGCGCTGTTGCCGGGGTAACCACTATAAAAAGTCCGGTGGAAGCCGCAAGACGGGTCATGGACTCATCGGCACACGTGTTGCTTGCCGGGCGCGGAGCCGAAGACTTTGCCCTAAGGCAGGGGTTGGATATAGTTGACCCATCGTATTTTTATACGGATGAAAGCTGGCAGGAGTATCTTAACGTAAAAGAGCGCATGGAGCGGGAGGGCCGTAAAGGCACTGTGGGTGCAGTGGCACTGGACAAAGCCGGAAATCTGGCGGCAGCAACCTCTACAGGCGGTATGGTGTTCAAGAAGTACGGCCGTATAGGCGACTCCCCCATCATTGGTGCCGGCACCTACGCCGACAATAAAAGTTGCGCCGTATCCTGCACCGGACACGGAGAGTACTTTATCCGCAATGTGGTGGCTTACGATGTAGCTGCCCGTATGTTGTATCTTGGCGAATCGCTAAAGCAGGCTTCGGATTATATTGTCAACAATAAGCTGGCAGCACAAAATGCTGCCGGAGGATTGATTGCCGTTGACAAAGATGGCAACATTGCCATGCCATTCAATACACCCGGCATGTTCCGGGGATACGTTACGGAAGGGAAGCCTATTCAAGTGCTGATGTTCCGGTAAACCGCGGCATCAGGCCGATAGATTAATCACTGAATATCAATCAATTGTATATACTACCCCGCGCATCGCGATGAAAACCTTATCGGAAATCCGTTGTTTTTAAGGAAACTGACTTTTCGGGTAGGTTTGCAATTTATAATCCTCAGGTTGTTTCCACAGCCGTCGCAACCAAACTGCTGCAACAGCCAGCAGAAACCGTGGCCACATCAGCCAATGCATGGTATAGCCCAGCGTAAGAAAAAGCAATGGGTCTTCCAATTGGGAATGTGAAAGTGCAACATGATGGTTCAATAGGTCGGCATCTTTGGCACTAAGCCGCCCTTTTTCGCGCTGATCTATCATTAGGGCTGAACCATAGGCCAGCCCGATAAGGTTGGCTACTATCCACGAAAGTGTGGTAGACGGTGGCAAACCCATTAACTTAAGTACAGGCACCATGGGCTTTTCTATCAGTCGAATCCAGTTAAACTCTTCCATCACCTGTTGAAAAAAAAGAAGCACATTCACCAGTATAAGTATCTTCATCACTGTTTGTCCACTCGAGAACAACCAATGCATAAACGCCTGATTAAATGTTACCGCTTCCATAGCATAAGCTACAGTTCCGGTATCACTGCTGCCGGGCATAATCTGATTGAGCAAAAATGCCACTGTAAAACTTCCCGCTACACGTAAAAGCAACATGTGCGATACCCGGCTGCCTGTTTTTTTCAATACGGCAGATTCAATAATAAAACCATGAGATATCAGGCACATGTTCGCCAGTATTATACCCTCGCGCATGGGTAAATTCAACATGGCGAGTATGGCTACTACGGAGTAGATGTTGGTGAAAATGCTGGTGATAAAAACAATAGCCGCCACGCCCGGCAAGCCAACCCATTTAAAAAGTGGTGTAGTGTATGTGGCAATCAGTTCAAGCAAGCCAAAGTATTGAAGCAGCATTACCCCAAAGGAAACGGGCAGGGTAATTTTTATCAGCCACCAGGCTGTTTTTAATCCACGGGGGTATGCCAATAAAGCGCTGCGTCTGAGACGCTCTGCCGATGATGCCATCAGGTAATAAGTTTAAAAAAACCGCGCGCAAAGATATTGATTTATAAAAACGGTGAGCAAAATTTTATTATCCGGTTTGGCTAATCAGCATAAGCGATTTTTTGTTTAGAATCTCTATCTTTTTACCTGTGAAACGGATGATACCATCCTTGTGAAACTCTGACAAGGTCCGGCTGATGCTTTCACGACTGGTATCAACCAGGTTACCGATTTCGGCCTGTGAAATGGGCAAAGTGAAGGTATCGGACGCATAAATCTTATCTGCAAACTCTAAAATAACGTCGGCGATATTGCCCCTGACCTGCTTTTGGGTGCGGTTAGCACAACGGCGAATGGCCTCCAACTCATTACTACATAGTTCAAGCACAATCTGATATGAAAAAAGTTCATTGTCCTTCAGCAAATATCTGAAGCTGGCCATATCTATATAGCAAACTTCGGCTTCGCTGATGGCGGTAACCGAATATTGATTTATTTTGTCCCCAATGGAAGTTGGCAATCCCAGGTAGGAGGGCGCTTTTACCAGGCGTACGATTTGCTCGGTATAAGGTCCGGAAAGATGAATCTTGGCCAATCCTTTCCTTAAATAGGCAACGTTGGTGGAAAACATGCCCTGTTTGATGATGGAATCTCCCCGCTTAAAACGCACCATCGCTTTGTTGCAGGACAGGTAGCCCAGATTTTCCGTAGTTAAGGTCTCTGCCGCTTTCGACATAAACCTGCAGGTTGTACAATGTTCGCTCATAGGACAAAAGTACAATAATTATGTGAAATATATCACATTTATATGCCTCATTCAGCACACTTCAATCAGTCACATGTAGATTTATGTATATAACTTTGCAATGTTAATTCTTTCACAATGAAATGTGGTTTAAAACGGGCAAGATGTCGAAAGATCATGATTAACCTCTGATTATAAAATTAATTTTCATGGGCCACTTGAACTGCCCGGATATAAATCACAACAAACATGGAAAAGTCAGAAAAACTCGTAATTATCAGCACCACTGGTCCTGAAAACCAGGAAAAGGCAACGTTACCCTTTGTTATAGCAACCGCTGCACAAACTGTGGATACGGATGTAACCGTTATTTTGCAGGCTTCGGCCGTGCTGCTTGCCAAAAAAGGAGCTGCTGAAAATGTAAATGCCCAGGGACTTATGCCCTTAAAGAAGCTGATGGATACTTTTCTTGATTTAGGCGGGCAGCTTTTGCTTTGCTCCCCGTGTATTCATGAACGTTTCATCAAAGAAGCAGAATTAATTGAAGGATCAAAGCTCGTAGCAGCAGGCACCGTAGTTGAGGAGGTGCTTTCAGCCAAGGCCACCCTTACGTATTAACTTAAAAAAAACAATCACATGCAGGAAACAGAATTGAATGTAAGGCAATTGCAGGAGCAGGTAGATGCTCTTACTGCCAAAGTAGCTGCTTTGGAGAACGCAAGAAAGGATCAATTGTCTATTGCCATTGTATCGGGCGATATGGATAAGATACTGGCAGCTATGGTTATATCATTGGCCGCTGCCGCCATGGATACAAAAGTTAAATTATTCTTTTCATTTTGGGCGCTATCCGCTTTAAGGGCTGAAAACAAAAAAGCCAAAGACAAGGATTTTATCTCAAAGATGTTTGGCATGATGCTACCCAAAAGCAAGAACAAGCTTAAACTCTCCAAAATGAATATGGCCGGTATGGGCCCTATGATGATTAAATACCTGATGAAAAGTCAGGGAGTCTTGTCCCTTGAAGAGATGTTTCAACAGGCGGCAGACCTGGAGGTAGAGATTATCGTGTGTGAAATGTCCATGAACCTTATGGGATTTAAAAAAGAGGAGATAATTGACTATCCCCACCTGAGCTATGCCGGAGCCACCACCTTTGTGGCCGATGCCGGTGAGAGCGCCATTCAGTTATTTATCTAAGGCCTCCTGTTTAGGGGTCTATCCATCAGCGTTTAATAACAAAAATAAATACAAACTTTAAAAATTGAATAACATGACAACAGAAGAATTGAGAAATGCAAGTGTAGCAAAATCAGTGGATGCCCGTGGAACCGCTTGTCCGGGTCCCCTGCTTGAAGCCAAAAAAGCCATTGGAACCATTAAATCAGGTGATATTATGGAGATATTATCGGCTGACGAAGGCACAAAAAGTGACATACCCAAGTGGTGCAGCAAACAGGGCCATGAATATTTGGGTGCTGTTGAGGAAGACGGCTTCTTTAAAGTTTACATGAAGAAAAAATAAGCACATCATGGCCGAAAAAATCAGGAAAAGCGCAAAAATATTGGTCTTTTCCACCGAAAAGATAAGCGACCCCGCCATAGATATGGCGGGCTTGCTTAAACTTCATTATCCTCCCACGGTATATACCATCAGTGTTCCCTGTTCAAGTGGTATAAAACCCCGGTGGATAATGCATGCTTATGAAAAAGGTTTTGACGGCGTTTTTATTGCTGCCGACGGTACCGACTGCATATTTGGCGAATCGTGTACTGAAAAAACAGGGCATTTGGTGGGCAAAACCCACACCATGATGAAGCAAAAGTCCATTGATCCGGCAAGGCTTAAAATGGCTGCCATATGTTCGGTGTGCAGCGAATCATTTGTAAAGCAGATTAAAGGTTTCAATGAGTACCTTTTAAAAACAATAAACCCGTAATCATGAACGGAGCAACCAATCATCTTAATTTCGATGCAGTAGTAGTAGGAGGCGGGGTAGCCGGAGGTGAGGCTGCACTCAATCTGGCTTCCAACGGTTACAAAGTGCTGCTGGTAGAAAAGGAACTTTCTATTGGTGGAAAAATGATCATGCTAAGCAAGGTGTTTCCCACCCTGGATTGCGCAGCCTGCATCACCACACCCAAAGTTTCCGAAATTTCGCGACATCCCAATATCACCATATATACCGGTAGCGAAATAAGTAACATCAACAAGATTGCCGAAAATAATTTCGAGGTAACCGTGGTCAAACAGCCGCGTTATGTAGTTGTGGAAGACTGTACCGCCTGTCAGTTGTGTGAACAGGCCTGCCCGGTAAGTGTGCCCGATCAGTATCAATACAACATGGTTGGCCGCAAAGCAGCCTTTATCCCTTTTAGTATTGCCAGCCCCAAGGCGGCTGCCATCGATATTGAAAGTTGTGTGCTGTGTGGAGCCTGCGAAAAGGTTTGCCCTACCCATTGCATCGACTTTACCCAGGAGGTGCAGACCCTGCAAATTGATACGAAGACGGTAATTCTTGCCACCGGCTTTAAGCTGTTCGATCCGTTGATGATTCCCCGTTATGGTTTTGGGATGTACAAGAATGTTATCACCTCCATGCAAATGGAGCGGGAGTTGGCCCCCACACGCCCATTTAATACAGTATTGCGCCCCGGCGATGGTAAAGTGCCCGACAAAATTGCCTATGTGCTGTGCACCGGCTCAAGGGATGCCACAGTGGGCAATCCCATCTGTTCGCAAATTTGCTGTATGTATTCCATAAAACAGGCTCAACTGCTCATGGGTGCTCTGCCCATGGCTGATGTAACCATTTATTACATAAATATTCGCTCCTTCGGCAAAGGTTTCGAAGAATTCTACCAGCAGGCCAAAGGCATGGGTGTTAACTTTGTAAAAGGGAAAATAGGCAAAATTTCGGAGCAGGACAACGGCAACCTTACCCTGCGCTACGAAGACATAAATGAGGGCATACTTAAAGAAGCCGATCATGATATGGTCATTCTTTCGGTTGGGGTTTTACCCAACAAGGATGCGTCGGCATTCTTCAGCCAGGATGAACTGCAACTTGACCCCTACAATTTTATCTATCAGACTGATGAACTCGTGAGCCCGGCCCGTACCAGTATTCCCGGTGTTTTTGTTGCCGGCACTGCTTCGGGGCCTATGGATATTCCCGATTCTATTCTCTCGGCAGGTTCTGCCTCATCAGAAGCCATCAGTTATTTAATCAACGGACAATGAAAAAGAAATTAGGCGTATATGTATGCCATTGCGGCGGCAACATTTCCGATTACGTGGATGTGGAAAAGGTAAAAAAGGCCATTGAAGACGAAGGTGGCGTATATTTGGCCAAAACCACCATGTTTGCCTGTTCGGATTCCAACCAGAAAGATATGGTTGATGACATCAAACGCGATGATCTGAACGGTATTGTAGTGGCTTCCTGTTCACCCAAACTGCATCTTACCACCTTTAGGAATGTAAGTGAGCGGGCTGATTTAAACAAGTACAATTACGTACATGCCAACATACGCGAGCAGGACTCCTGGGCACACTCCAACGACAAGGAGGGAGCTACCGAAAAGGCCATCCGCATTGTAAAAGCAGCAATTGCCCGTGCCAGACTTGCCGAACCGCTTGTCCCCAACAAAATTGTGGCGCAAAAAGCGGTAGCGGTTATTGGAGCCGGCGTAGCAGGTATGAAGGCTGCCATTGCCCTTTCAGATATGGATTGCCCCGTGTATCTGATCGAAAGATCCCCATTTATCGGCGGGCGGGTAGCTCAATGGGGTAAATTATTTACCAGCAACCAACCGGGCAATGAACTCGTTGAAGGGTTGTACAATAAGCTGATCAACCGCAAAAATATAACCATTTTCACCAATGCAGAGGTTACGTCCAATGCCGGTAGTATTGGTGACTTTAAGTTAAAGGTAAGGGTTACGCCACGGTATTTTTCAGGCTTATGTTCCGATGATCAGCTTGATAAGGCCATTGAAGCATGTCCGGTAGAGGTGGCGGATGAATTTAACTTCAACATTACCAAACGCAAAGCCATCTACCGCAATACCTTCTCCCAATATCCCCAAACGGGTGTAATTGATATGATAAATTGCACCCGCTGTGGCAAGTGTGAGGCTATTTGTGATAAGATCGATCTCTCTCAAAAAGAAGAAGTCCTTGACTTACAGGTAGGTTCAGTATTGATGGCAACCGGATTTGATCCTTACACACCTGAGGCTGGAGAATATGGCTATCAGGAAACAAACCGGGTGGTTACCCTGCCCCAGTTTGCACGTATGATTGAGATGAGCGATAAAAAGCTCATGCACAATGGCAAAGAGGTTAAAAACATTGCGTATATCTACTGTGTTGGCAGCAGGCAACCCGAAGGCGGAAACACCTACTGCTCTAGATATTGCTGTACATCGGCCATCCACACTTCTGTGGAGGTAAAAAAGAAATTCCCAAAAGTATATAACTATCACTTTACCCGCGGCATTCGCACTTACGGCAAGCAGGAACAGCTCTATGCCGAATCCCTGAAACAGGGCGATATTTATCTACAAGGGGATGAGGATAATCTTCCGGAAGTGGTGGTTCAGGAAAAGAAAACCCTGGTAAAGGTAAACGACATACTTAGTGCCGGACGGGCAATTGAAGTGGAAGCCGATTTGGTGGTGCTGGTTACAGGAATGGTTCCGCGTGCCGACAATTCGGTAGGCTCGCTGTTCAAACTGCCCAAAGGCAGGGATAACTTCTTCAACGAAATTCACATCAAATTGCGGACGGTTGAAACCTTTATTGACGGCGTAACCATTGCAGGTAGCTGCCAAAGCCCAAAGAATGTGATGGAGTCCGTTAATTCAGCTCTGGCTGCTGCTGCCAAGTCATACTCCTATGTGAGTAAAGGTGAGCTGGAAACCGAGCCGGTGATTGCTGAAGTGGATGAAGCACTCTGTACCTGGTGCGATGCCTGCTCCACTGCCTGCCCCTTTGATGCCATAAGCATGAGTAATGACAAGGAAAAAGCTATTGCAGTCATCAACAATGCGGTGTGCAAGGGTTGCGGCATGTGCTTGCCGGTATGCCCCACCGATGCACTCAATCTGATAGCCTATTCCAACAAGGAAATTGAGAGTATGATTGATGCACTTGCCGTAGATTAAAAACGGAAAATCCACTAAAAGAAAAGGGAAACCATGGAAATAGAAAAAGGGAAGACCTTCAAATATCTTAAAGAAAAACGGGAAGTATCCCAACAGGCCAAGGACGGGTTAAAGGAGTTTAACCGGATTAAGAAAGCCATACTTGACGCACTCAAAGAGGGAGAGTTGACCGTAATACAGCTTTCAGAAAAGCTGAATATGCCCCGCCCCGAGGTGGTTTATTATCTAATGTCGCTGGTAAAGTATGGTTTTGTTGCTACCGGCGAAGTGGACGATATGGATGAATATTTTACTTACAAAATCAAACAGTAATGGCAGGGATTGATCCAAAATTTGGTGAAGCACTAAAAAACTATGGTGCAATTAATTTTAATGCTTGCTACAATTGTGGCACATGCACAGCCGTATGTTCTTTGTCCACGCCTGAGAATTCTTTCCCACGCGAGATGGTTCGCCTTAGCGTGCTTGGCATGGAGGAAGAACTAACCGCATCGCTAAAGCCCTGGTTGTGTTACTATTGTGGTGAATGCACCACCTATTGCCCCCAAACAGCGCATCCGGGCGAGCTGATGATGTCGCTCAGAAGATGGCTCACCTCCAAATACGATTGGACAGGGCTTTCGGGTTTGCTGTACAGGTCGTTACCACTTAGTATAATTGCTTTTGTGCTGGTAGCCATCGGGGTAATCTCCTTTGCCGTTTCACAGCAATTCAATCAGGAAACCATCATGCATTACGGTCATTATTTCGAAATGATCGCCATTGGTACCGTATTCCTGGTCGTACTGTTGCCCAACATTATCCGGATGTGGTATTTCGTGATACAAAAACCGGGTAAAAAGATCTCACTGATGACCTACCTTAAAACCAGCGGCGAATTGTTTGTTCATATGTTTACTCAAAAACGCTCGCTGGGCTGTGACGATAACAAGTTCAGGTGGTTTGAACACCTGGTGCTGGTTTTTGGATACCTGATGCTGCTTTTTACCACAGTTTTTCTGGATTGGTTTGGGTCTGAAAACCTCTTTATAATCGTTTTAGGATATATTGAAAGCGCACTCATCTTTATCATTACGGTTGATTTTGTGTATAGCCGGATACAGAAAAAACGTGAAGTAAGTAAAAACTCACAGCCTTCAGACTGGTTCTTTGTCATCTGGCTGTTGCTGATGGGACTTACTGCTCTGCTGGTGCGCTTATTTATTGACCTGAACATAATTCAGAGCAACTTGTGGATGTATCTGGTTCATCTTACAGTGCTGGCGCAGTGGGCTTTAATTATAGTGCCTTTCGGCAAATGGACCCACTTCCTTTTTCGCTCGTTTGCCATGTATTTTGAAGCATTGCTGGCCAAAGCCCGGTAGCGGACCAATCTTTTCCTGATTTGTTTGATGATCCGCTGTTGGCATGAGCATCATCCCGGACAATGTTCATAAATAAA
>JAQVEI010000362.1 GCA_028697695.1 Lentimicrobiaceae bacterium | reverse complement strand
CCCCACCGGTAACTGTCGGTAAACCCTGTATGATGGCATCAAGCCCTTTACTTATGTTGGGAATATTGGCACTGAATTTACCCAGTAAAAAAGGCGTCACATTTTCATCAGTTTCCAGAATGCCTTTCAACAGATGCGCTGTTTCAATGGATTGATTTTTTTGAATGGCAGCCAACTGCTGTGCCTGTTCTACAGCTTGCTGCGATTTGATGGTGAAGTTATTCAGGTTCATTTTGGTCTCCTCTTTTTATATTTTAATAAATGTAAATACGATAAAAATTTCAGCATCTACATGCACATCAGGTACTTGCAACTATTTTGCCAAACTGCGTAATCAGCAGCTCAACCGACAAACAGGCACTTTATTTGCTAGTTGAAGCAGCAATTAGTGACAAGGTGTCGCTGTAAATAAAATCTATGCAGTGCATTGATTTGCGCCTTACCTTTGCAAAGTTTAATCTGCATAATTTAAATCAATAGAATAATGGCTAATAAACTGATGGATCCGATAGGACGCCTTATGGGCCTCCGTTATAAATCTCACCCCTGGCATGGTATAGAATTGGGGCCGGAATCTCCGCATGTAATCACCTGCTTTGTTGAAATGGTTACAACCGATACTGTTAAATATGAAGTGGATAAAGTATCAGGCTACCTGCGTATTGATCGTCCGCAAAAGTATTCCAATGTGTTGCCCGCATTGTATGGCTTTTTGCCACAAACCCTATGCGGACGGAAAGTGGCGGAGTACAATATGCAGAAGACAGAGCGCGAAGGAATTATTGGCGACGGCGATCCTTTGGATGTATGCATTCTGGCCGAAAAAAATATATCGCATGGCGATATCCTGGTGCAGGCTATTCCTATTGGTGGGTTTAGAATGATAGATGGCAACCAGGCGGATGATAAAATTATTGCTGTACTTCGCAACGATGCCGTTTATGGCGAATATAAAGACGTTGATGAATTGCCACCCCTGGTTGTGAAACGATTGAAACACTATTTTCTTACTTATAAGGACTTGCCCGATGAACGGCAGGCCAGCGAAATTACACATGTTTACGGCGCACGGGAATGTCATGAAGTTATAGAAGCTTCATTAGAGGATTATCGGCAGAAATTTGAAAACCTCGACACACTGCTTTCAGAAGTCTAGGCCCGAAAGTTGTTTTGCAAAACCGTATGACTTTAGCGGAAAATAAGCATACGCTGGTATTGGGAGCCAGCACAAATACATCAAGGTATTCCAATATATGTATCCACGAACTGGTGCATCACCATATTCCGGTGAGTGCCATCGGACTTCGTCCGGGTACGGTGGCAGGTGTTGAAATTCAAACCGGTGAGCCACTGCTTGCGCAGGTGCACACCATTACACTTTATCTGGGAGCTCCGCGCCAGGAACAGTACTTCGATTATATTGTGAGTTTGAATCCTGAGCGCATTATTTTTAACCCGGGAACCTGGAATCCTGAATTGGAAACACTTGCCAAAAAACACGGCATTCAAACACTGAGCCGGTGTACGCTTATGATGTTGTCGGCCGGAAGCTATTAAAAATGAAAAGGCAGCCTGCTTTTAATAGCCTTATCCGGTTCGGAATCTCATAAATCTGTATCAGTTGATTAAAAGCTTGAAGCCTGTTTTAAGCTTAAAAAAAATAAAGTTTTTATACTATCGCCGGGGGTATCTGTCTTTAAAAATACGGTGATAGCATTTCATTTGATAGTTTTATACCAAAATCACCATTGATTCGTTTTAGGAGTGGAGATAAATCATTAATTTAGCCCGCTCAAAATGAACATTGTTCAATATTGCGGTTCATCCCAATGTATAAATTTAATTTATTTTTCCTTGTGAAGGTCACCGGCTTGCTTCTGCTACTTTTTGGATTTTATCATGCTTTTTCACAGGATAATGTTACCCGCATAGATAGCGCCACCGTATGTCCCAACACGATCATCTATCTTCCGGTAAGCATTACTGAATTGCAAAATGTTGACTCTATCTCGCTTGTCCTGAATTTTGACACCCAAACTGCGGTTTTTGCTGATTACCGGCAGATAAATGCCTTGTTAAAAACCGGATTTTACGAATTTACACCTTTGCCCGATGGAGTGCGGTTTTCGTGGAGTTCATCTGCTCCGGTAAGTTTTACCAATGCCAGACTTTTCGAGTTGGGGCTGAAATCAGGAAATACTTCCGGTAAGCTTATGTGGAATCCGGGTCTTAGCACTTTCAGGCAAGCCGGGGGAGGGGTGATAAGCTCCTCTTACGAGGATGCAGGTTTAAATATACTACCCGAACTGAGAGTGGTACTTGAAGAAATAGATGCGACCTGTGCCAATAGTTGCGAAGCCAACATTGCAGCTTACGCTTCCGGCGGCCTGCGCCCTTACGAATTTTTGTGGAATGGAACAACCTCGGTCTTTGACAGCATCAACGCTGGTGCATGCAGTGGCATAAATAATCTGAGAATTACCGATGATAACGGATGCGTTCTAGATACCAATTATGTGGTTTCGCAGTTACCGTCCACCAACGTGGATGTTGACTTCAACCCCGATACCGTTTATATTCAGAATCCGGTTGTTCGTTTTTCATTTACCGAAGATCCTGATATTGTTGAATGGCTGTGGGACTTTGGTGATGGCACTCAGGCTTCCCGGGAACGTAGCCCGACGCATATTTATACCACAGCAGCCATGCCCAACCTGGAGAATTACCGCGTAAATCTTCGGGTGGTAAACGCACAGGGCTGTGATACGCTCATTACCAAGTTGATACCGGTACGTGAAGCCGAAATATTTATTCCCAATGTGTTTACTCCAAATGGTGACAATACCAACGATTTGTTTTGCATTGCCAAGAAAAATGATGGTGGAAGTACAAGCGGCAGTAACTATATTCCCATTAACCAGGAAATTATCCGCATGGAGTTGGTAGTGCTGGACCGATGGGGACGCAGAGTGTATAGCAACGAAAACTATCGCAACAATTGGGATGGTGGCGGCCTGCCCGATGGAACCTATTATTATAAGCTGGACATCTTTGGGTATTTTCGCACCGATTCCTACAAAGGGGCCGTTACCATTTTGAGGGGGTTGCGTAATTAGTTTAAGGCTACATTAAAATCCATGCGATGGATTTCCAGTTCCGGTATTGCTTTTAATTCCTGTTCAAGTTTCTCCCATTCATCCGTATTTCCTACCAGTTCAAGGAGAATGAGCCCTCCCTGGCTGCTTTGTTCGTCGGCAGGGTTGTGCAGCCCCAGCCGGGTGCGAATTGAGCATCCATAAAGAGTGAGCGTTTTTTGTACCAGACGGGCAGTGTTTTCCCGATTGCCAACATTTAATCCCAATATTCTAACTTTTGTCATGGTTTATAATTTAAAAGTAATTTGTTGCATTTCCACACCCTCAATGCCATTGATAGCTGCTTCGAATTCTTTCCATAGGGATGGGTCTCCGCTCAGGTGTAGCACCACTACACCGGTGCGGCTGCACTTGTTCTCGTTCAGCTCATGAAACCCCAGCCGGGTATTGATGATATGCGCATAGTTGCTCAGCGTTTGCTGTAGTCTTCCGGCCTCTTTTATCCGGTCGCGGATGAGTAATCCTATTATACGTGTTTCTTTCATACAAAATAAATTCTTTCCATTTAAAAGT
>JAQVEI010000361.1 GCA_028697695.1 Lentimicrobiaceae bacterium | reverse complement strand
AGTCAAAAAAAACGGGATAGATCGTTATACTGGGCGTGTAAACTTAGATCAGAAGATTAGTAAATTTGTAAAAACGGGAATTACTCTAACATTATCCCGAAACGAAACTCATGGCGATGGCGGGTCTTTAACTTCCGCCGCCTCTTTCAATCCCTTAATTCCTATAAAAGAAGAGGACGGAACTTGGGGAATTAACCCACTTACTTCTTACATGGCAAATCCTGTTGCAATGCTTGATATTACTCAAAACTCCAAGAAAGATCGAGTTCTGGCTAATTCTTATATTGAAGTAAAACCTTTAGAAAATCTTACATTAAAAGTAAATGGTGGCTTTGACCGTCAAGCTCAAAAAAACGGTTCATATATCCCAGGGCATCTGGGAGATAATTATAACAATGGAACAGCTTATATAGCGCAGGGGGACAAAGTTGACTATCTTTTTGACTTTACGGCTAATTATTTGAAAAAAATAGGCAATCATAATATTAATGCCTTAGTGGGTTACTCCTTTGAACGTTTTACTCAAGAGACTGTAATGGCAGGTAACAGTAATTTTCTCACAGATGCTTTCTTATATCATTATTTATGGGGAGGTGCTGCCGAGAGACCTGCCGTTGGATCCGGTGCTTCGAAGCGGGAAATGGCTTCTTTCTTTGGACGGATAAATTACAGTCTGATGGATCGTTATTTGCTAACAGCCACATTGCGTGCAGATGGATCCTCCGTATTTGCCGAAAATAACCGTTGGGGCTACTTTCCCTCAGTTGCGTTAGCTTGGAGATTCACCGAAGAAGAATTTATGGAGCCTTTGCAAAACACCTTGTCTAATGGGAAATTACGCCTTACTTATGGAAAAACAGGTAATTCATCAGCTATGGAGGGAGCTATCAGTTACTATAAAGCCGGCTATGAGCATGTTTTCGGAGACAAGAATAGCGCAGGTGTTTATTTGAATCAAATAGGAAATCCCGACTTAACATGGGAAACAACAACTGAGTGGAATGTGGGTTTGGACCTTGGATTTTTTAACAATAGATTGAATGTGACAGCCGAATATTACAACCGGGTCATCTATGATTTATTGTCCTCACGGAAGTTATTATCTTATCATGAGGTAACAAGTATTCAGGCCAATATAGGAAAAACCCAGAGTCAGGGATTTGAATTGACAATCAATACGGAAAATATGAGAACGCCTAATTTTTCATGGACCTCAGATTTCACGTTTTCATTCTATAGAGACAAATGGAAAGAACGCGACCCTTCCTGGAATCCAGGTATTCATGAAAAATATAAGGCTCCTATCCGAGCCATTTATGCCTACGTAAGCGATGGCCTAATTCAACCAGGTGATGAGGTGCCGCAAATGCCCGGAGCAATCCCCGGACAAGTAAAGATAAGAGATACCGGAAGTTATATATACAATGAGGATGGGTCCATACAAGTGGACACCCATGGCAAACCATTGCGATCTAAAGATCCGGATGGCGAAATAAACGATGCCGATAAAATCTTGTTAGGATCATCCGATCCCGGTTATCTGTTGGGGCTTAATAATTCACTTCGATTCAAGAATTTTGACTTGAATATTTATTTTTACGGACAGCTGAATTTATGGAATAACGGAAGCTATAAGCGTACATGGTTAAGTGGAGGCGCAAATATCGACAGAGGATACAATATGCCTGTTACATTGCAAGACACTTGGTCGCACGATAACATGGATGCAATATACCCAACAATGCTGCCAAGTACAGCTGGTTATGGTTCTGGAGATTATTTCTGGAAGAAAATATGGTTTATACGGTGTCGCAATATTACATTGGGCTACACATTTCCTAAACAGTTCATTAACAAATGGTCTTCAAATCTAAGAGTGTATGCGGAAGTAACCAATCCTTTTGTATTGACTTCATATGATGGGCTTGATCCTGAAACAGACACAGCGAACGTATCCTATCCGAATATGCAAGGTATTAGCATTGGAGTGAATGTCTCTTTCTAAGAATAATAATTTATTAGAAACAAATCAAAAATATAAGCATTATGATAAGAAGAATAAGATTATATATTGCTATCATTCTTTTTCTCGGGTTCTATTCTTGTTTGGACTTAGAGTCTGAAATACGGGATGTAATCAATCCTGATATATTCCCGACCAATGAGAAGGATGCAGAAACACTGGTTACCGCAGCAGCATACGGTCCATTTCGAGCCTATTGGGGGGCTATGTTTTCAGCTGGAGAAGACGGCTATCATGTGGTGGGGGATATGTGTACCGATGTTTTGAATTGCAAATGGGAGGATAATAAATGGATTCCATTAAATAATGTCAATTTTACTCCTTCTACAGCGGCTTGTACAAAGATTTATTCCAACCATATCAATAGTATCAGTAAAATGACAATGACTCTAAAGCGAATTGCTGATATACCGATGAACAAAGCTACTTATGAACGAATGAAAGCTGAATTACATTGTGGAAGAGGATGGATGGCTTTTTTACTTTTTGACTTCTACGGGGGAATACAAATAGCAGATCTGGAACAATTAGAAAAACCTCTGGCTAATAAAATTATTCCAAGAAAATCGACGGAAGAAACAATTTTATTCATTGAAGAGAATTTAAGAATTGCAGCAAACTCTGAATATTTAGCCTTTAACTACAAGGGAAAGGACGAGAATTACGGAAGATTTACTAAGGGATTAGCTCACATGGCGTTACTTAAATTATACATGAACTTAAAGCAGTGGGATAAAGCAGAAATTGAAGCGAGGGAACTTATGAAACCCGAGTATGGTTACGGGCTAATGGAAGAATACAAAGATATTTTCACTTTGGAAAATGAAGGGAATAAAGAGATAGTATGGGCGGCAACTTGTAATCACGCTGTATATGCCAACACTCAAATGTGGTTGTCTCAAATTCTACCAAGCGTTTACCCTACTAAAAATTCCAATATAACAAAGTGGGACGGCTATCGGATGCCTTGGCAGTTTTACAATACATTCAATAAAAATAGAGATAAACGTCTAGAGGTTTTGATAGGAGAGTTTACCGGAACAGATGGAATAAAATATAACGAAGAAAATCCCGGTACCCCTTTGAAAAAAGGAGCACTTCCTCTTAAGATCGGGGAAGATCCCAGAGATACCGGAAACGGAAGTAGCATAGATTGGATTGTTTATCGTTATGCGGATGTTTTGCTTTCATTGTCAGAAATCTTGGTGCGCCAAACCAATGCTGTCAGTGGAGAGGCGTTGGGCTACTTAAATCAGGTACGGGTAAGAGCTGGATTAAGAGAATTAGAAACAGCTGATTATACCGATGCCGATGAATTTTTAGATATTCTTTTGTTGGAGAGAGGTCAAGAATTGTGGGGAGAAGGATCACGTCGTTCTGACCTTATTCGATTTGGAAAATTTGTTGAATATGCTATAAAGTATAACGGTTCAACCACAGTACAAGATTATATGACGTTAATGCCCCTTCCTCAATCGATCATCAATGAGGGAAGAGGTGCTGTTATTCAAAATCCGGGATATAAATAACAGTCATTCTGTTAATTAAGAAATAATATAAACTTAATAAGAAAATGAAAAAAATATTTATGACATTTAGGATATGGGGGTTATTATTAATCTGTTCATTTATCTTCACGAGTTGCTC
>JAQVEI010000360.1 GCA_028697695.1 Lentimicrobiaceae bacterium | reverse complement strand
CTATTACTATTGCTTTTTTTGTTTTCATCGTTCTGATTAAAGTTAATTTGATTGAAGTGAACTACTGAATAAACAGGAATTGATTTAAAATGTTTAACGAAAGATGAAAAAGGTTAAACAAAACGCTAATAATTTCTAAAAATCCTTATTTTTTATTACCGAAATTATCTTTAAAAGAAACAACCTTAGGTTAGACTGTGCTAAAAGAACCAATTTTCATAATAATTTGTTTCATTAAAATTATTTTTAACAGCTAGAATATTTTGAAACAATACGTTGCTTCTATGGTATTTTTTTTCTTTTTGAAACTGTAAATAAATTGGAGATTTATATAAAATGAATGATTTGTCTGTTTATTATTAAATTTGCAGGCTACGGCAATTGCTATCTTTTTTAAAGTGGTACCAAGTAAGTTTTGAACTGAACATTCTGGCGGACGGGATGGTTGGCTTCTGTTTGGGAAACATTAAATTATAGCCTTATTGTGAAATATTTTGCATTTTTCAGCGTATTACCTTTTCGATAAAGTACACATGAATAAACTTATAAAACGCGTATTGTCCATAACCATTGTAGCGATAATCCTTCTTTTCATGATTGGTTACAAAGCCGGCTGGTTTTCTGCAGGCAGCAAAACTGAGGGGGGGCCTGGCAGTGGGCAGCAGGAAGTATTGCCGATAAACGCGGTAATTGTAAATGGTTATGGTTTAACTGATCAGATAGTGGCCACAGGTACTATTTTGGCTGACGAGCAGGTTGACATCAGTCCGGAGATTTCGGGGCGGTTAACTTCTGTATTATTTACCGAAGGTGCTGCAGTAAACAAAGGAGATTGCCTGGCCACCATCAACGATTCAGAATTGCTGGCTTTGATAGAGAAAAATCATTATGTTTTGAAGTTGGCCGAGGAACGTGAAGCACGT
Organism: Lentimicrobiaceae bacterium; assembly: GCA_028697695.1. Classification (GTDB taxonomy): domain Bacteria; phylum Bacteroidota; class Bacteroidia; order Bacteroidales; family Lentimicrobiaceae; genus Lentimicrobium. The sequence continues at coordinate 2,752 of JAQVEI010000360.1, read as the reverse complement.
CAAAAAGCCCTGCTCACGCGGGAAGCCATCAGTCAGGAGGTGTATGATAAGTCATTAACCGAGTTGAATACCGTTCAGGCGGAGGCATCCTTATTGAATGCTCAATTGCAGAAGACGCGCATTAAGGCGCCTTTCAGTGGCATTGTTGGATTGCGGCAGGTGAGCGAGGGTGCGTATGTTACTCCCGGACAGCGAATAGCTACCCTGACCCGTACCCAGCCGGTTAAAATAGAATTTTCCATTCCCGAGCGTTTTTCACAATCGGTAAAAAAGGGTAGCCGGATAAATTTTACCATAGAGGGCAACAGCCGCACCCTCGGGGCAGAGGTATATGCAGTGGAGCCGCGCATTGATCCGCGTACCCGCTCGCTTACCGTAAGGGCAATGTATCCCAACAAAAACAATGAGCTGAATCCCGGAAGTTTTGCCAGGGTTGAATTCAGCCTAAAGCATTTGGAAAATGCACTTACGGTGCCAGCTCAGGCTATAGTTCCGGAACTGGGCGGAAATAAAGTGTTTTTGTATCGCTCGGGCAAGGTAAAATCAACCGGGGTATCGGTAGGCATTCGTACGGCCGATGTGGTGCAAATTATTGATGGGCTGGTGGAAGGCGATACCGTGATTACCACCGGCATACTTCAGATCCGCGACGGCATGCCGGTTACCATCGACCAATTAAACCGGATGAAGCCATGAGTTTATCATCATTAAGCATAAACCGGCCCGTGCTTGCCACGGTTATGTCGATAGTTATCGTGCTGTTTGGCGTAATCGGTATGGTTTCCATTGGCATACGCGAGTACCCGAGTGTTGATCCGCCCATAGTGAGCATCAGCACATCCTATGTTGGCGCCAGTGCCGATGTGATTGAGTCTCAGATCACCGAACCGCTTGAGGAATCAGTGAATGGTATAGCCGGTATCCGTACCCTTACCTCTACCAGCCGCGACGGCCGCAGCTATATAAGGGTGGAGTTCGATTTGGGCGTAGACCTTGAAACGGCCGCCAACGATGTGCGCGATAAAGTTTCGGTGGCCATCAGACAACTGCCGCCCGATGTTGACCCTCCGGTGGTGTCAAAAGCCGATGCCGATGCCAGCCCCATTATTTTTGTCAACATCAGAAGTGAGCAGCGCACCCTGCTGGAGATAAATGAGATAGCAGAACGAACGTTTAAAGAGCGTCTTCAAACCATCCCGGGGGTGAGTCAAATTCAAATCTGGGGTGCCCGTCGCTACTCTATGCGCTTGTGGATGGACCCTGCCAAATTATCGGCTTTTGGTATTACACCGGTGGATATCCGCACTGCCCTGCAGCGGGAAAATGTTGAGCTGCCCTCCGGACGTATTGAAGGAAGCACCGTGGAGCTTACCGTACGTACCATGGGCAGGTTGGTTACTCCCGAAGACTTTAACAGCCTTATCCTGAAGCAGGAAGGTGACGAAATAGTACGTTTCCGCGATGTAGGTTATGCCGAACTGGGAACTGAGAACGACCGCTCCATACTCAGAAGAGATGGCGTTCCCATGGTGGGCGATGTAATTATCCCCCAACCGGGCAGCAACCACATCGAAATTGCGGATGAATTTTACCGGCGTCTGGAGCAGATCAAAAAAGATCTGCCCGAAGATGTAACCGTGGGTATTGGTTTTGATACCACCGAATTCATCCGGGATTCCATTAAAGAGGTGGAACAATCTATTTACCTGGCATTTTTTCTGGTCGTCCTTATAATATTCATGTTTTTGCGCGACTGGCGCACCACCATCATCCCGGTAATTGTAATCCCCATCTCCCTGATTGGGGCATTCTTTATCATGTATATGGCAGGCTTTACCATCAATGTACTCACCTTGTTGGGAATAGTGCTGGCCATTGGACTGGTGGTGGATGATGCCATTGTCGTGCTTGAAAATATATACACCAAAATTGAAAAGGGAATGCCTCCGCTACAGGCGGGAATTGAAGGCTCGGCAGAGATCTTTTTTGCCATTATTGCTACCACCATCGCCCTGGCTACCGTCTTTTTGCCGGTTATTTTCCTTGAAGGCATTACCGGCCGCTTGTTCAGAGAGTTTGGCATCGTGCTGGCCGGTTCGGTAATTATTTCTTCGTTTGTAGCCCTCACGCTTACACCTATGCTTTCGACCAAAATATTAAAGCGTCGCGAAAAGCATAACTGGATTTACAATGTAACCGAACCTTTTTTTGTACGCCTCAATACAGCTTACTCTAACTCACTGGGGTGGTTTCTGGAACATCGCTGGCTGGCCCTGCTCATCAGCATAGCCTCATTGTTTATGATTTACGGTCTGGGCAGTATGCTGCAAACGGAGCTGGCTCCCCTGGAGGATCGTTCTGGTTTACGGGTAGTAGCATCTGCTCCCGAGGGGGCTACTTTTGAGTACATGGACAAGTACATGACAGAAATAACCCAGATGATTCAGGAAAAGGTACCTGAATCTCAGGCGCTTATAAGTATCACCTCACCGGGATGGAGCGGAGGTACCAATTCCGGATTTGTTCGCATTAAACTGGTTGACCCCGATAAGCGTCAGCGCAGTCAGCAGGAACTGGCCGGAGTGATATCACGCGAAGTGAAAAACTTTAGCAGCGCACGGGCATACGTTGCCCAGGATCAGTCTATTGGTGGAGGCGGAGGGGGCGGGTTGCGGGTGCAATATGTCATACAGGCGCCCAACCTCGAAAAGCTGAAGGAAATCCTGCCGGAGTTTATGTCGGAAGTGCAAAA
>JAQVEI010000359.1 GCA_028697695.1 Lentimicrobiaceae bacterium | reverse complement strand
TCAATTGAGCAGGTATGGGATGCTGCTCAACATCCGATGTGTCTGGAAATGACCAGGCGTTGTATTTCTGATGTTCCTTCTCCGATTTGTAACAGGCGCTGATCCCGGTAAAACCGTTCTATTTCATAATCTTTCATCAGACCATAACCGCCATGAATCTGAACTGCTTCGTCGGCAACTTCTTTGGCGATTTCAGAACAGTATAATTTAGCCATAGCCGATTCTTTGGCAAAAGGTTGATTGGTATCTTTCAGCCAACATGCCTTATAGAGCAGGTTGCGTGCCAGTTCTATTTTGAGGGCCATATCAGCCAGTTTAAATGCAATGGCCTGAAATTTAATGATGGGTTTACCGAACTGTTTGCGTTCCCGGGCGTAATTGAATGCCAGTTCATACGCGCCTTGTGCGCAGCCCAATCCCATGGCGGCAATAGACAGGCGTCCGGAGTCGAGGGTTGACAGCATGATTTTAGAGCCTTCACCTATTCTTCCGAGCACGTTGGCCTGGGGAACCCTGCAATCGTCAAAGAATAACTGGGCGGTATCAGAAGCGCGCCACATCATCTTTCCATGCATGGTTTGCGGGTTATAACCCGGTGTTCCCCTTTCAACCAATATAGTAGTAAATTGCTTCTTGCCCTCAGTTTCATCGGTTACTGCCTGAACGGTGGCACCTATGGAAATATCTGCGGAACCGTTGGTAATAAAAATCTTAGAACCGTTAATGATCCATTCTCCATTTTCCAGCATTGCCCGTGTTTTTGAACCTCTGGAGTCGCTACCGGCATCGGGTTCAGTTAATCCAAAGGCCCAAAGAGCTTCACCGGTGCATAGGCGGGGCAGATATTTTAACTTTTGCTCTTCACTTCCAAAATAGTAAAGAGGACCAATACCCAATGAATTGTGGGCTGCCAGGGTAGCTGCCTGCGAACCATCCACCCGGGCCAGCTCTTCAACAGCTATGATGTAGGAAACATAATCCATTGCATGCCCACCATATTTTTCAGGCAAATAAATGCCAAATAGTCCCAGTTCGCCCATCTTACGGGTTAATTCCGGCGAAAATTCAGCCTTATCATCCAGTTCGCGCGCCAGCGGGCGGATTTCACGTTCAGCAAAATTTCTAACCGTCTCGCGAATCATTTTGTGTTCTTCTGTTAAATTGTAGTCCATGTCGTATATTTTATTCTGTTACGTTGTATTCAAAATGTCTGAGTAAAGCTTTGAAGAATTCCGGAAATTTGGTCACCCGCCTGCCCGTTTACCTTAATTCAAAATGAACAACTGATTTAGGTGAACAGGAACTTATTGTTGCTGTCATATTTTTTAAAAGCGTTTGTTTATTATATTAAGCTCAATCCATCTGAAGTTGCATTAATTTCTGACTACCATCCACCATATCTCCCACTTTAACCAGCAATTTCTCTATAATGGCCTCTTTTGGACTGATGATGTTGTTTTCCATTTTCATGGCTTCCACTACTGCCAGTACTTCTCCCTCATTTACATGCTGGCCTTCCTCCACATTCACCTTTATCACTTTTCCCGGCATAGGCGAAACCACATTATTGCTATCGCGGGTAAGTGTATTGCTTTCGGCAAACGTAATGTTCCCGGGCCCCGCCATATCGGGCCTTCCCACCTCAAATTCAAACCCCTTGTAAGTGACCGGAAAGCTACCCTGCGCATTCTTACCAAGGTAAACCGGATGGCTCATTCCATTCAGGCACAAGCGCGAAGGCTGTTCTCCGGCAGAAAGTCTGGCTTCTCCCTTATTCTCAGACAACTGGAATGTGATTCTGTCTTCCTGCTGATCAATGATACTGATTTGATGAATGGTTCCATCCAGGCTAACCAACGGCTCTTTCAAATGTCGCCAATAGCCAATGATTTGCCAGATGTTATCTCTTTGTACATCTTTCACACTCATGCTATTAAGCATGCCTGCAATTAAAGGCACTTCAAAATCAATATTGCTTTTAAGTTTATGAACAAAATCAATGAGCTGTTCCAAATGATCATCTATATATCTCGTAGTGATGGCATTACGAACAAAATCAGGATGTTGCAATATGGCAATCAGGAAGGGGACATTGGTTTTAATACCCTGTATTATATAATTTTCCAGTGCATTTAACATTCGTTTCCGTGCCTCTTCCCGGTTCTCGCCCCACACAATCAACTTACCAATCATGGGGTCAAAAAATGAATGTATCCGGGTGTTGTCTTTAATTTCCATGCTGTCCACACGAATATGCGGCCCCGAAGGCTCATGGTATAAGGCAATCAGGCCCGGTGCCGGCATAAAGTTGTTGGCCGGATCTTCGGCATAAATCCTGCATTCAATGGCGTGGCCATTTTGTTTCAGATTTTTCTGATCTATTCCAAGTGGCGCTCCACCTGCTATACGGAGTTGAGCTTCAACCAGGTCGATACCGGTGGTCAGTTCAGTTACCGGATGCTCCACCTGTATGCGCGTATTCATCTCCAGGAAATAATAATTCAAATCACTATCGACCAAAAACTCAATGGTTCCTGCACTGTAATAGCCAATGGACTTTGCCAGCTTGACGGCTGATTCGCCCATTTTTTGGCGTACTTCTGCTGTAAGAGTCGGCGAGGGGGCCTCTTCTATAATCTTTTGATGCCGGCGCTGAGCAGAACACTCCCGCTCGAACAGATGAATCATATTGCCATGCTTATCCCCCAATATCTGCACTTCTATGTGCCGTGGCCCTTCTATAAATTTTTCAATATAGATGGTGCCATCGCCAAAATAGTTCAAGGCTTCCCGTGAAGTAGTTTCCAATGCAGATGCCAGTTCAGCCTCTGAGCGCACAATACGCATGCCTTTTCCACCTCCTCCGGCGGCTGCTTTAATCAGCATGGGAAACCCGACCATTGCATGTTTCTGTAACAGCTCTTCCGGAGTGCCCGTGATGCCGCTGCTTACCGGTACACCCTGCGTCTGTGCCTGTTGGCGGGCAGCAATTTTGTTACCCATAGCACGAATGGAATCGGCCGAAGGCCCAATAAAAACAATGCCTTCCCGTTCGCAGGCCTCGGGAAAAAGAGGATTTTCAGATAAGAAGCCATAGCCCGGATGAATGGCGGTTGCTCCAGTTTTTTTTGCAGCAGCAATTATGGCTTCAATATTCAAATAAGTGTCGCTTAGATCCTCGCCGGGCAACAGCACCGATTCATCTGCCTGCTGCACGTGCCTGGATTCCCGGTCGTATTTTGAATACACGGCTATGGTCGGAAATCCCATACGACGGGCAGTGCGTTGAATGCGAAGTGCAATTTCGCCACGGTTGGCTATCAGTATTTTCATAATTGTAAGGTATACCTTTATAAAAAATCGTTTTCAAATATCGCCGGATGAGCGTTATATCTAACCTCACCGGAAACTATATGTAAAACAAATTTGCGCCATAAAAAGTCAAAGTCCGGATATCAATTGTTCAATCTTTTGCAAAAGCCATTCAGCATCTATTTTCAAAAATCATCATTGGGATAAATTGGCATTCAAATTTAAAATCAACCAGATTCATAGCCGGATGACCACAACTTATATCACCTGTTGAAACATTAAACATAGGTTAGTATGCTGTGATTAAAAGTTCCATTTTGCTTTCCTTTTTTCCAAAAATGCAGCCATTCCCTCCTGACCTTCTTCTGAGGCACGAATT
>JAQVEI010000358.1 GCA_028697695.1 Lentimicrobiaceae bacterium | reverse complement strand
CAATGTCCGCCGTATGGTATTTACGATTCCGGCAGTATCGAAACCACACTCTGCACGCAGCTCCCCGATACTTTCCTGATCAATGTACTTATCGGGAATCCCCAGACGGGTAACCTGAGCCTGATAATGGTGATCTGCCATAAATTCAATAACTGCCGAACCAAGGCCGCCATTTATTACCCCGTCCTCAATGGTGATAATATGTTGATATTTATTGAAAGCTTCATGCAATAAGGTTTCATCCAAAGGTTTCAAAAAGCGCATATCAATGTGTCCGGAATTAATTCCCTCCTCCTGCATGATATTGCATGCCTCCGCAGCAAAATTGCCCGGGTGTCCGATGCTAAGCAAAACAATTTTATCGCCATTTTTCAACACCCTTCCCGACCCAATTTTTATTTCTTCAAACGGCTGCTTCCAGTCGGTTGAGGTGGCTCTGCCTCTCGGATACCGGATAACAAAAGGACCTTTGTTTTCCAATTGAGCGGTAAACATCAAATTGCGCAGTTCAACCTCATTCATGGGTGCGGATATAATCAGTCCCGGTATGGGCCTGAAATAAGCCAAATCAAAAGCACCATGATGGGTAGGCCCATCTTCACCCACAAGGCCGCTGCGATCGAGACAAAAGACTACCTGTAATCCTTGCAGGGCCACATCATGAATAACCTGATCATAAGCCCGTTGCATAAACGAGGAATAAATATTGCAATAAGGTATCATTCCCCGGGCAGCCATTCCGGCTGAAAAAGTTACTGCATGTTGTTCCGCAATTCCTACGTCAAAAGCGCGCTCGGGCATCACTTCCATCATCATATTTAGCGAACACCCGGTGGGCATGGCCGGAGTTACCCCAACGATTTTATCATTCATTCGGGCAAGCTCTATGATGGTCTTTCCAAAAACATGCTGATATTTTGGCGGCAGGCTCTTGCAAGGCTCTTCGATGATTTCCCCTGTGTTTTTATCGAATACCCCGGGCGAATGATAAAGTATCTGATCGAGTTCGGCTTTTTTGAACCCTTTCCCTTTTACCGTAACTGCATGCAGAAGCTTTGGACCCGGTATTTTTTTCAGATCGGCCATCAATCTGGTCAGCCGGATAACATCGTGCCCGTCTACCGGCCCAAAATACCTGAAGTTAAACGACTCGAAAAGATTACTTCTCTTCCAGATGGTTGTTTTTAAAGCGTTCCCTATTTGCTTCACAATGGCACGTGAATTTTGTCCATAACTGGTATTGCCACCCATCAGCTTCCAGATATAATCTTTAATCTTATTGTAAGTTCTCGAAGTCACAATGTCGAGAAGATATTCGCGCAGTGCTCCCACGTTTTTATCTATGGCTATGCCATTGTCATTCAAGATCAACAACAAATTGGTACCGGAAACTCCTGCATTATTCAGGGCTTCCATTGCCATTCCACCCGTCATGGCTCCGTCGCCAATCACAGCCACGTGTTGCTCCGTGTTATCGTGCTGCAAATTGGCAGCTATGGCCATGCCCAAAGCAGCCGAAACAGAGGTAGAGGCATGTCCAACGCCGAAGGCATCGTATTCACTTTCGCTCATTTTAGGAAAGCCGCTCAATCCGTGGCGGGTGCGGTTGGTATAAAATTGGTCGCGACGGCCGGTAATAATTTTATGGGCATAAGCCTGATGGCCCACATCCCATATCAGTTTGTCATTTGGGGTATCGAAAGCATAATGAATGGCTACTGCCAGCTCTACCGCCCCCAGACTGGCTCCCAGGTGGCCGGGATTGGCCGATATTACTTCAATAATAAACTGCCGAAGTTCGTCACACAACCTGGGCAACTCATCAATATCCAACAAACGTAAATCAGCCGGTGAATTAACTTTCTGAAGCAGGCTGCCGGGAGTAGGCGACATATTATAAAATCAACTGTAAGCAGGCAAAATTACAAATTAATGAATAAGTTTACTTTAAAATACTGCCCCAACCGGCATTCTGAATCACATAAGACCTGTATTACCTGATTTAAGACAATGTATATTCCAAAAATATTTCCTTTGCATAAAATAAACCATGTATGCGGGCACGCTATTTATTCGCTGGCGAACTTAAATGTAGTAAATTTGCAAACTTATCTTCAAAGTAACCAAACATGAATATTATCATTGCCGGTGATGGCGAGGTAGGCTTCTATCTGGCTAAAATGCTTTCCGGCGACAATCATAATATAACCATAGTTGATCCGCATCAGGAATTGCTCAAGATGGTGGAAAGTCATACTGATTTGCTTACCATTACCGGCGATTCTACCTCTATTCAGATCCTTGAACAAGCTAATGTTCGAAAGGCTGATTTGCTGATTTCGGTAGTTCACGATGAGAAGATTAATATTACCACCTGTGTATTGGGCAAAAAGCTTGGTGCCCGCCGTACCATAGCGCGTATAAACAACACGGAATATCTGACCATAGAAAACCGTGAACTGATGCGTTCCCTGGGTATTGATGTCATGGTATGCCCGGAACGCTTGGCAGCCAAGGAAATAGTCAAATTATTGGGACAAACGGCAGCCGTTGAAATTTTCGACTTCTCTGAAGGGCGCCTTTCGCTGTTTCTCATCAAACTGGATGAAAAGGCGATGGTATTGAACAAAACACTGAATCAGGTAGCCCATGAAAATCCCAAACTAGACTTCAGAGCAATTGCCATCCACAGAAACAACAAAACAATAATTCCTAAAGGGGATGATGTTTTCCAGCTTAACGACCTGGCCTATGTAATTACCAAACCCGATGGAGTAGAAGCACTGCTGAAGCTTGGAGGAAAAGAAAAACTTGACATTCGCAATGTTATGATTGTGGGCGGTGGTCGCATAGGCCGCAAAACCGCACGTAGCATCGAGAGCAGAATGAACATTAAGCTCATTGAAATAGATAAAGAGCGCTGTTTAAGCCTTATCGATCAATTGGAGCAGACTTTGATTATTAATGCTGATGCCCGCGACATAGAGCTGCTCGAAGATGAAGGAATCAGAAATATGGATGCCTTTATTTCGGTGACCGATGATTACGAAACGAACATTCTTACCTGTCTGCTGGCACAGCGTTTTGGTGTAAAACGGGTTATACCTCTGGTTGAAAATATCGATTATATCGAAATTTCAAGAAGCATAGGACTGGAAACCATCATCAACAAAAAGTTGCTGACTGCTTCATATATCGTGCGATTTACGATGGATGCCGAAGTTACCTCCATTAAATGCCTGAGTGGTGTGGATGCCGAAGTGCTGGAATTTGTTGTTAAACCGGGGGCTTATGTTACCCGTCGCCCTATCCGCAATATCGATATTCCAAGGGGCAGTATTATTGGAGGTATTATCCGTGGCAACCAAAGTTTTATAGCGGTTGGCGATTTTCAGATTAGGGAAGGCGACCGGGTAGTTATTTTTGCCATCCCCGGAGCTATTTCGAGGGTTCAGGAATTGTTCAACTAGTTTTTTTATCTTAGACTCTTATATTCGGTTTGTTTATGGCAGGGCACAATAAAACAAATGTGAGTGCAATTTCCAAAATCACAGGTATGCTGCTGTTGATTGAGGGTGCTTTTATGTTTACTGCTCTGTTGTTTTCAGCCTGGTATAATCCTGTAACCAAAGAAAATTTATTGTTTTTTAGCCCTGCCAATGACTTTTTACCTATACTGGCTTCAGGCATAATAATCAGTACTTTGGGCCTTAT
>JAQVEI010000357.1 GCA_028697695.1 Lentimicrobiaceae bacterium | reverse complement strand
CGACCTGAACAGCATGAACGAACAGGCAGCAAGCCGCGGCCTACAATTCTATCCCAATCCAGCACAGGAATGGGTAAGGATTGAAAATGCCGCCGGAAGCACCCTCCGCCTCTATAACCTGCAAGGGCAATTATTGCTGGAACGCAGAGCCGAAACGGAATCTGTGCAAATACCGATACAGCACCTCAGCCCCGGCACCTATGTACTGATGCAGTTCAGTAATAAACAAATACAAACCGGAAAGCTGCTTGTTAGGTAACAAATATCATAGTTAGATTTTAAACATATAGCTAATTTGACTATAGCTAATTTAGTCGCAGAAAAAAAAATTAATAAACAATTTAAAAATTTGGGTTATGAAGAAAATATTACTACTTGTCTCAATTACATTTTTTGGATTAGGTCTATTAGCGCAAACAACATATTCATGGAGAAGCGAAACCGATCCATTTGGATCAGGTTTATGGAATGTAAACTGGCATTGGTATGATGGTTCTGGTGAAAGCTTACCATCTGGAGGTGAGATCTTGTACTTTAATAACACTTCAAGACCTATTATGACTAATGATTTACCTACTACTAATAGACACAGAATAGTTTTTGGAACAAGTAACGATATTGAGAGAGTAATTGGAGGATCAAGTGCAAATACTTTTTACGATTGGGGCACAAATACACCGTGGATTGAAAATAATAGTCCCAACAATCGCACACAGACAATAAATTTTAAGATTATTAATGGTAATAATCAAACTGGAAATGCTTTTGATTTAAAAGCAAATACTGGAAATTTAATATTTGGAGGAGAAGTAAGTGCCGTTGATGGCATTAGGAACATATATGCACAAGGCAATAGTAATCTCATTTTTAAAGGAAAAGTTACGGAAGAGGTAGATGCTACTTTAAACTTTCACGTTCTAGGATCAGGGACAACAGTTTTTGAAGTAAACAATGATTATACCGGAACAACTACAGTTTCTGGAGGAACCCTCGAACTCCAAGGAAGCATTGCCTCAAGTGCCGTAACTGTTCAAAACGGTGCCACACTAAAAATCAATGGAGATGATGTAACGGTTGCTTCTTTAACGGTTGCATTAGGAGGTAATGTTGAAATTGTAGCAGGAAAGTCTTTGACGGTTAGTGGAGATTTTACAAATAATGGTTCAATAACAATTAAGTCAGATGGAACAAATACAGGGTCACTAATTGTGAATGCTGATGCTGGTACAACAGGAACCTATGCAGTTGAACAAACTATAAGCAATGATAACAGTTGGCATTTAATCTCCAGCCCTGTACCTAATTTTACAATAATTGGATCTGATTTTGTACCAAATGGGTCTGGCGAACCTTTAGTTTTACCTACAACTTTTGATTTTTATAGTTTTGATGAATCAGAAAACACAGCTCCTTGGATTAATATTAGAGCAGCAGGCGCAGAGATCAATGGAAACTTTGAAACTACATTTACAAAGGGCAAAGGATATCTTGTTGCTTATTCCTCCGAATATTCTTCTACTGAGTTTAATTTCACTGGTTCATCAATTAATATTGGTAATGTAACAACTGAAGAATTGACCTACAATTCAGGAACAACTTATGCGGGAGCTAACTTAATTGGTAATCCATATCCCTCAGCAATAAATTGGGCTGATGCTTCTAAGGATGATTTTGCTGATGTCTATGCATACATCTACAATACAAATAAAGGCGGAGGAGCAGGATATGAAGAAGTTTCAGGTGTAATTGCTCCAAATCAAGGCTTTTTTGTAGTAATAGACCCAGACACCTATGATAGTGAAAATCCTCCTACTTTCACATTTACAAATGCCTTAAGGGTAGAAGGAGGCTCATTCATGAAAAACCAAACAACCGAAAACAAACTTTCAATTAGGTTTGGAAACGCTTCAAACTATGATGAGGTTGATATCATTATCAATTCATCATCTGAAATGAATAGAGATAAAAATGATGCAATCAAGTTTTTTAGTTTTGACAATACTTTGCCTCAGATCAACTCTTTGAGTAGTGACAATATAAAGTTGGCAATTAACTCAATACCTGAAGTGATTGATGAAACAGCTATTCCACTTCAAGTTTTTATTCCTTCTGAAAATGATTATTTCATAAATATTTCATCGCAAATGGGATATTTTGAAGATAAACCTATTTTTCTTGAAGATTTAGCAAATGGGAACTTAGTTAAATTGACTGAAATCGAAAACTACTCCTTCACCGCATCCGAAAACGACAACCCCAACCGTTTCCTTCTTCACTTTGGTGTGGTAGGCATTGGCGAGCAGGAGCAGGCATCCACTTTGCAGGCGTATGTAGTGGATAACCGCTTGTATGTGAACAACAGCCTGGAGCAGGCGCAGCTGGCCGTTTACGACCTGCAGGGCCGTTTGGTGGCCGGGCAGTCGCTGAATACTGCTGGTTTGCAGGCACTTCCATTGGAGCTGCCTGCCGGTGTGTATATCGTAAGGCTCAACAACGCCAGCGAAAGCAGGGCGGTAAAAATCAATGTACAATAACATAAAAAGATACAAACCATGAAAAAAATTATCGTAACAGCTTTGTTTATAATGAGTTTAGTTTTTGCAAGTGTTAACCTTTTGGCGCAAGGAGCACCTCCGCCTCCACCTGACGGACATGGCGGCAGCACCAATCAGCCAGCTAGTGGCGGTGGCGGCGCCCCTATTGGTGGCGGTTTAGGCATTTTATTGGCACTGGGTGCTGCCTATGGCGGAGGGAAAATCTACAAAAACTGGCAGCAAAACAAGCTGGAAGAATAGTGTAGTATTAAACTGAAAACATTAGAATCTCCTCCTGGCACCGGCCGGGGGGAGATTTTTTTTTGCCCTTACTCGCATGGCCAATACGAAATCATTTGCCAATCCAATGAAATCACAATCCTTAATAGAACGATTGTAGGTTCCGCTGAAAAACACCTGACACATTGATACAATTTATTTGCGGGGAACTGGATAGAACCTGCTTCAGGATTTTCAAATGAAATCACCACAAATCTTTACAGCACATGGAAGAATTTGATCTAAAAACATTGAAAAAAAAATATCTGTCAAATTTTTTGGCTTTTTAAACCTGAGTTTTTATCTTTGAGGTTTCGATAAGTCTTTCTCATGGAGAAAGCCAAAACCAAAACCCGGCTTGATCAAGGCATAAAATCATATAAACAGCTGATAAATAAAAACTTACGAACCATTTTTAACGTACAATTAATATACAAAACCAAATTCCAATCTTATGAAAAAAATCTTACTCACTTTAACATTTTGTACCATCTTTGTTGCTTGGGGCCTGCTTAGTGCTTCAGAACTAACTGACGAGCACACAGTAGTACGGGGCGAACGACCTCCGGTCAGTCTTAAATCACTGACAGCTGCCGACTATGAAGCCGGAAAAATCTATGTCAAGTTTAAGGCTGAATATTCCAATCTGGTACAAAGCGGATTTTCACTGGACAAAAACCAGTACATTAAAACAGGTTTGCCGGAATTAGATGTGTTGAACCAGCAATATCTGGCAAGCGAGTATAAACAGATCATTCAAACGGTTTACAGCAGTAATCAGAAATCCACTCAGTTTAAGCAACGACATCAAGCCTGGGGCTTTCATCTGTGGTTTGAAGTAAAACTGGCCGAAGATGCCAAAGTATTAGAAGCTGTGGAGGCTTTTCAATCCAATCCGGCTATCGAACTGGCTGAACCCCTT
>JAQVEI010000356.1 GCA_028697695.1 Lentimicrobiaceae bacterium | reverse complement strand
TCCGTAGCCAATCTTATATCTTCAAATTCATCGGAAGCCCTGAAGGTATCCATAATTTTGAATGCGGGTACCGGATCATTCGATTCCTCTTCCTGCTCATTGCTTGCCTGAATCTTTTCAAGCATATTTTCCTGAAGATTGGGATACTGATTGGTGCCCAGCAATATTGTTTTGCGGGTTGCTACATCTTCGCGCCGTTTTTTAGCACTCTGCTCTACTTTCTGCTGCACCTTGCCAGCTTTAATGGCTGAAATCATACCTCCGGCCGCTTCTGTTTCCAGGAATAGCTCCCAGGCTGCATCGGCCAGTGAAGCGGTAAGATTTTCGATATAGTAAGATCCGGCTGCCGGATCGGCTACTTTGTCCAGACTCGATTCCTCTTTGAGGATGATTTGCTGGTTGCGGGCAATGCGCTGAGAGAAAGCATCCGGGTCTTTATAAACATAATCAAAGGGCAGGACCGTAATCATATCGGCACCACCCAGAGCTGCAGCCATAGCTTCAGTAGTAGAACGCAATACATTCACATAAGGATCGTAAATGGTTTTGTTGAAGTTGGTGGTGATGGAGTGTATGCGCATTTTTGAGCTACACTCATTTTTGGGTTGATACTGCTCAACAATACGTGCCCAAAGCAGACGAGCTGCACGTAATTTGGCAATCTCCATAAAATAATTGCTGCCTGTAGCGAAAGCAAAGGTTATTTTCGCAGCAGCCTCATCTATGCTCAGTCCATGACCGGTTAGCGATGCAAGATACTCGTTGCCGGCAGCCAATGCAAAGCCAAGCTCCTGGGTAAGGGTAGATCCAGCATTATGAAAAAAGTGCGCATTCACGGTAATTCCACGCAAGTGAGGAATTTTACCGGAGGCTTTTTTTATCAGTTGGGCACCCTGTTGCATATCTTCTTCTTCCGATGCATGAAAATTGCCTTTCAGCAAAGCATAGCTGATGGGGTCAAAGTCAAAAGTGATGTATGCCTTGTCGCAATCCATCCCTTCCAGATAATCCAATACCAAAAGGTAGTTTTCGGCGGAATTCAGGTTAATCCATACCTTCGACAAATCTATGCCTTTCAACAGGTTTTGGGCATCAGCAGCCGATTTAACATTGGAAGCATTCAGCGACACGGCTGTAGCACCTTTACCAATGGCTTCCACAGCCTGAAGGTTGGCCTCCGTTATGTTTGCCGTATCAATACCTTGACAGATACGCCAATCATTGCCTGTAGCTTTGGTGCCTCTGAGGTAAGGAAATTGACCCGGGATCAAATCCATCTGACCATTCAGGGCTTTTAAATCTTCAGCACGGTAATATGGCTTTACAGAAAAGCCCTCGTCGGTTTTCCAGACAAGCTTTTTTTCGTAATCGGCCCCTTTCAGGTCTTCGGTAATTCTACTTTCCCAGGCCTGAGTGTCAGTACCCGGAAACTCATCAAACAATCGTGTTTGCTTATTTTTTTCGTCTTTTGTATCCATCTCTGGCTAATATTGTGAAATCCAATGATTAAAACTTTTTGGAACAGCTCTTGTTTCTTATATACTTCGTAATTTGGTTAAAGCGGTGCAAAGTTACAGGTTTTTTTATGGATGGCTAACCATTTCAATTAAAAAACGCTTATAATGATTAAAATAGCCTGAAAATCTCAAATAAAATATCTGACTTATGAATATATTAATGAGTGGGGCATCGGGCCTTGTGGGAAGCCATTTAAAAACTATGTTTTCCGAACAACAGTACGCTGTTACTGCTCTTGGCCGGGATGACTTTTCAGGCAGCACTGAGGCCATGGCTCAAAAGGTGAGTCAGGCAGATATTGTCATTCATCTGGCCGGCGCCCCCATTATTGCCCGCTGGACCAAAGCCCACAAAAAAGCCATTTACCACAGCCGCATCGACACTACGCACATGCTGGTGCAGGCCATTGAACTCGCCGTCAAAAAGCCACAAATGCTTATATCCACCTCCGCCGTAGGCATATATGCCGATGGGGCGGTGAATACCGAAAAGGATGCTCACCTGGCTGAAGGCTTTCTTTCTGAAGTATGTCAACGCTGGGAGGCCGAAGCTTTGGCTGCACGCCCGTATACAAAAGTCGCCATTTTCCGCTTTGGGATAATCCTGGCCAGGGATGGAGGTGCGCTGAAACAAATGTTGCCGCCCTTTAAACTGGGACTTGGTGGCCCTATAGCCGGGGGAAAGCAGGGCTTTTCATGGATCCACATCGACGACCTGCTAAAGGCCAACCGTTTTGTGATCGACAGAAAAGCCGACGGTATCTTCAACCTAACCGCGCCGCAAATTACCGACAACGCGCTGTTTACCAAAGAACTGGGCGCTGCACTGAACCGGCCGGCCGTGATGCCCGTCCCGGCATTTGGGCTGCGACTGGCTTATGGAGAAGGAGCCAGTTCGCTCACTACCGGTCAAAAGGTGCTACCCGAAAGGCTGCTCAATGAGGGTTTTGAATTTAGTTATCCGGATTTGAAGAAGGCTTTCGGGGATTTAATCTCCTGACGGATAACGCCAGACTTCAGAATTAGGCCGGAAACCACAGGCCCAAATTCTATCGAAACCGGGTCAGAAGCAAAACCGCTGTCGGGCAGAGTGGCCTGCCAGTCCCTTACAGTATTGTTCAAAATGGCGGGCCCATTGCAAAGGCGTAAGAAGCTAACAGCATAAGTTGAGTATTTGAGGATTTTTAGAGTTTAGAGTATGGCTGCCGGGCTTCATCGAACTGGTGGAAGAAGAATACGTGGCAGAAAGCGTTATTCCCTGGCCTTGCTCTTCCCCTGAACACGAAAACCGTCAACCAACAAAAACAATACGCTATTAGGCGAATGGTGATATAAAGAAAGTTCGTACATTTAACGAAGATTCTGCTGGCGACAATGGCAGGTTTCCAAAAATGCCTGACAGCGCAGAGCCAGGAGCAATGGGCAACATACAAAAAAAGCCCACCGCACAAACAGCACATTTGGTTTTTGCCGACACAGAAGCCAACGCAGAAAAAACCAAAAGAGCTGTTTTTTGCCGACGCTCGACTGAAGAATCGGTTTTGGATGACGTAAATGTTAAAACCATTGACGAGAATTTCAAAACTGGATTTTTAAACAAATGCAGGGAAACACAACCGATTTACCCCTACAAATGAACTGGCTGCGCATGATTAAAAACCATTTAATCAACGCGTATCATATTGACAAAGAAGATTTTGGATATACACCCAATGATGCTTTGGGTGGCATTGGAAAAATGAACCAATTGTTTGGAGCCGATTACTAGAATTTGATTATTGAATTGAACGAAACATTGGTAGCGTAAAACAAATGGAAAAATATAAAGGAAAATACAGGATTGAATCAAACAGATTGAAAGGCTGGGATTATTCCAGTGAAGCAATTTATTTTATCACCATCGTAACCCAAAACAGGGAATGCAATTTGGGTAAAATAATAAATGGTGAAATGGCATTGTCTGAATTTGGAAAATTGGTTAAAACAGAATGGTTAAAATCGTTTGATATCAGAGATGAATTGGTATTGGATGAATATATAATAATGCCCAATCATTTGCACGCCATTGTAATTATTCAAAATGTGGTGCCTGACAATGGTACGGCCGTTATTGATAATGATTCGGCCGTTATTGGTGATGATACCGCGGTTATTTGTGATGATACGGTCGTCATTGGCGATGATACGGACGTTATTGGAGATATTACGACCGCAGAGGCGCACGA
>JAQVEI010000355.1 GCA_028697695.1 Lentimicrobiaceae bacterium | reverse complement strand
ACATACCGGGGGCATTATCGAAAGAGTAACTACTTTGGGAGAGGCCGGTGTAACCTATACCACTTACGAGAATTTAAATAACGGCTATGCCTATGGTATTGAATGGATTGGTAACAGAGAATTTACAAAATGGTTTAAGGCAAACCTTAATCTGTCGTTCTTCCAAAATATTTTTGAAGGCAGTGAGCAATTTAATATTCCCCGGACAGAAAGTTGGCAGTGGACCTCGAAGCTGAACCTGAATTTCAACGTTTATAAAGCATTGTCGATGAGTACTGCGGCTTATTACAACTCACCCCGTACATTTGCGCAGGAGAAACGTAATGCCATGTACTGGGCCGACATCTCAGCCCGGTATGACTTTTTAAAAGGTAAAGCTTCTCTTAGTTTAAGGATAAGCGATATTTTCAACTCCCGTAAATTCGATGGAGAAAGTTGGGGCGATGGCTTCCACATAGTTTCTAAATACACCCGCGAATCAAGAATAGGTTATCTCGGATTTTCGTACCGCATAAACAACTACAAGCGTCAGCGAACACGCGATATGCAAGATGGTGATAGCATGGAAATGGATGATTTCTAAAAAGTGTCTTTTATCTTATTCTTTGCACAAAAAATTTAATATCAGGACTTATAGACTGTTCGTATAAAAAAAACATGTATATTTGACCATCAATGTGCCGGAAGCAGGAATTCTAAGGCATCTGTTTGAAAGTTGAGCAGTAAGGATCTTTCGTTTCCGGGATTAGCTCATATACAACCATGGATATGGATTTAATTCATAGCTGTACAAATAACGCTTAAACCAAACCTTATATGAAAAGGTATCTCCTGCTGGTTATTTTTGTACTGCTTTCGGGGTTAATTTCAAAGGTTGTAGCTCAGATCCCAACATTCATGTCCTATACCATAGAACAGGGTTTACCCAGTTCCGAAGTTTATCAGATCTTTCAGGATTCACATAAATATATCTGGATAGCTTCAAATAACGGGGTATCCAGGTTCGATGGTCATAACTTCCGGAATTTTGAGATGCAGGAAGGACTTCCGGAAAACACTATATTCGAAATTCTCGAAGACAATCAAAACCGGATTTGGTTTGTAAGCTTTCCCTTTCAACTCTCCTACTATCAAAATGACAGCATCTATCCATACCGTTACAACAATCTGCTCAGGCAGGTAGCCGGACGGGGTGCTGTTCCCCTGAAAGGCTCAGTGCTTATTACCCAGGATGGAGGCATAATGTTTGGGCTGCTGGATATCGGATTGTTCGACATCTCCTCAAGGGGAGAAATAACCCGTGCCTTTTCCGAAGATAATACGGTCAAAAACTCCATTGAGGTGATAGAGATTGAAGGCCGGTTGCTTACCTCGATGAATTACGGAATGAAAGATCCGGTACAAATTCGTCTGCGAACCCGTGACATCAATACTATATATGATTTCACCCGCTCAACCAAATACTCTCACGGAGATTTTTACAGCTATCTGGCGCCCAATCGTGATGTGTATTGTGCTCAGAATGAATTCCTGATAAGATTTGAAACCAGTGGAGAGATAACTAAGATTGCTACATTCGGGCGCATCATTTGGCTTGGTGGCGATGCCCAGGGAAACTTCTGGGTAGGATATGAAAAAAGAGGCGTGTTTCGATACCAGAATGGAGATCTTAACATGCCTCCGGATCTCCATTACCTGGATGGCTTCAATGTATCCTCTGTACTCCATGATACCGAAGGCGGAGTCTGGTTTTCCACACTGGGGCAGGGGATTTTTTACCTCCCCAACGATTGCTTCATGAATTATGACACACGCCATGGACTTAGCAGTGAGAAGGTAAATTGTGTAACGTTGTATAAAAACAGAATTGTAGCAGGCACCAATGACAATTTCATCAACGTGCTGCATAAGGGAACGATTAGATCCTTTGAACTGCCCAGGGAGGCAGCTACGATATACACCCTTGCCAATTATAAAGACAGCCTCTTGTGGATTGGAAGCAAAACCTATCTTTATTCCTACCGGTTCAAGCGACAAAATAAGCTTGAGCGATTCATCAACAATCATCAGTTTATCGAAAAAGGATTTAGCGAAAGCCGCAATCACTTTAGTATCAAAGAAATTTTACCTGTGACCGGAGAATTGATTTACTTAGGTGAATCGCGAAGTTTCAGCATATTGAGTGGCGACAGGATAATTTACAACTCTTTCCTTGACGACAAGATTGAGCTCAGGATAGAAGCATTGGCTTATGAGGGAAACAACTCCTATCTGTTGGGCGCTTTTAATGGCTTGTGGCGCTGGAAGAACGGGAGCTTCCATTTTCTGGGCACGAATAACCCCTTACTTACCAACCGCATAACTGAAATAATCATTTCAGAGGACGGTAAGTATAAAATTTATGGAACCAAAGGTTCGGGAGTAATTATAGAGAAAGGGGATAAATTGTATACCATCACCAAAAATAATGGATTGTCGAGCAATTCCATTACCTCTATGCTCATTAAAGGGTCTACGCTCTGGATTGCAACCAATTACGGTTTGAATGCAGTTGACCTGCTTTCTGCCACGCGTGAAAATCCGCACATTACCGTAATCCGGGCACAGGATGGGTTGTTTTCCAACGAAATTAATCAAATTGCCTGCGACAAAGACCACTTGTATATAGCTTCAAATAAGGGGTTGACTGTATTTGATCCGGCCAAATTTTTAAAACCAGTGGCGCCCCCTCCCGTTTACATTACGGCAGTGAATATTATGAATAAACATATCAAAATACAACCCTATTATGCGCTTCCGTACAATGAAAACTTTATAACCATATCCTTTAATGGTATCTCATTCCGTCATGGCAACAACCTGGAATATCGCTATCGTTTAAAAGGATTGAATGATCAGTGGATAAGCACCCGTAACTCTCAGGTCGACTTCGCGTTTTTGCCCCCAGGCCAATATGAATTTCAAGTGTATGCCGTTGCAGGTGTCGGCATTGAAAACCCGCTGCCTACCAGTATAAGGTTTTTTATTCGTCCGCCCTTTTGGCGAACCTGGTGGTTCACGCCCCTGGTTTTAATTTTACTGTTATCCGCCATCATATGGATTTATCGCAGAGGCGTCAATCAGATTAATGCCCGGCATAAACTCGAAACAAGTATAGACCTTTACCGGCAGCAGTCGCTTACCCGGCAAATGGATCCTCATTTTGTATTCAACTCATTGAATTCCATTCAATCCTACATCATCAAAAATGACCGGATATCGGCTTCTTCCTATTTGTCGAAGTTTTCCAAGCTTATGCGCCTTATCCTTTCCAACTCCCAATCCTCTGAGGTGAAGCTTCAGGATGAAATTCATGCCCTGAACCTATATCTGGAATTAGAATTACTTCGTTTTCAGCGTAAATTTGAGTATGAACTGAACATTGATCCCGATATTGACATCAGCAAAACTTACATTCCGGCTTTTCTTATTCAACCTTTTGTTGAAAACGCCATTTGGCATGGTATTATGCATCTGGAGAATCAGGGACGAATTGTAATAGAGCTTATTCGTAAAAACGAGCAAATTATTTGTACGTCCAGGACAATGGTGTAGGCAGAGAACGTTCGATGGCCATAAAAAATGAAACCGGGCGCCAGCGGACTTCATTTGGCATAAACCTGGTAGAGACGCAGCTGGAATTATTATCGGGCGTTTACAATGTGCCAATGAAAGTGGTTTTCATAGACCTTAAAAATGATGAAGGG
>JAQVEI010000354.1 GCA_028697695.1 Lentimicrobiaceae bacterium | reverse complement strand
TACGATGCTGGCATTTTCGCCTTTTGTCAATGCTCAAAAATTTGCTTATATCGACAGCGACTTCATCATGGAAAACATTCCTGAATATACGGATGCCAAAGCTGAAATTGATGAGCTGTCGCTAACCTGGCAACGCGAAATAGAAGCCAAATTTGCTGAAATCGATCAGCTTTACAAGAGTTTTAAAGCCGAAGCAGTATTGCTGCCGGATGATATCAAAAACAAGCGTGAAGATGAGATTATTTCAAAAGAGAGAGCCGCTAAAGATCTTCAAAAGAAAAGGTTTGGCAGTGATGGTGACCTCTTTAAGCGTCGTCAGGAACTGATAAAGCCCATTCAGGAGAAAATTTACGGAGCCATCGAATCGCTGGCTGCTTCAGATAATTATGCCGTTATCTTCGACAAAGCAGGGAGTGTTTCTATGATGTACACCAATCCACGTTACGACATCAGCGAGGAAGTACTGGATAAGCTGGGCTATTCCTATAAAAGCAGACAATAAATAATAAGCAGTTACAGCTTCGGCAATTGGGTTTGTAATTCAGAAAATTTACTACTTTTGCCCGGCAATTGATCATAAATTTTTAAATATCAACATGAAAACCACTTCAAAACTTATTCTAATCCTGGCCATTGCTTTAAGCAGCATGCAGGTGAGTGCCCAGAAAACCCAAAAACTGGGTCACATTAATTTCGCGGCATTGTATGAACTTATGCCCGGACAGGACTCTGTGCGCAAGGAATTTGCAAAGTATTCAGAACAGCTTCAGGGCCAGTTTCAGGCAATGCAGGTTGAATATGATACCAAAATCTCTGACTATCAGACCAATCTGGCTTCAATGTCCAACATCATTAAGCAAACCAAAGAGAAAGAAATCGTAGATCTGCAGCGCCGGATTCAGGAATTTCAACAAACAGCCCAGGAAGATTTGCAGGATAAGGAAGAGGAATTGACTGCACCCATCATTAACCGGGCACGCAATGCAGTAAAGGATGTGGCCAAAGAAAATGGGTACACTTTCGTGTTTAATTCTACCGAAGGCCTGTTGCTTTACACCGAAACCGCTGATGATATTATGCCCCTGGTTAAGAAAAAACTGGGTTTAAAGTAACTGTAATTAGCTGTATTTTATTTTAAAAGCCACCCCATTCGGGTGGCTTTTCCTTTTAGGGATTGCGGCTGTCCTTCAACATAAAAAAAAAGCTCCGCAAACAGCGGAGCTTTACTGATATATGCCGGAGAGATTAAATCACTTTGACATTGATTGCATTTAATCCTTTTCTGCCTTCTTTAAGGTCAAAGGATACCTGGTCATTTTCCCTGATTTCATCAACCAGGCCCGAAGCATGAACAAAATATTCCTGTTCTGAATCATCGTCTTTAATAAATCCAAAACCTTTCGAATCGTTGAAAAATTTTACTGTTCCTGTACTCATAATGTGTTTGATTAAATTTTGATGAGCTGCAAAGATACATTATTTTGAATAGCACGGTATTTCTTTGAAATAAATTCTTTTCATAGCCTTAACCTCGCGATAAAAGCAAGCTTTTCAAAAAAAAATAAAACGTTTATAAAACCGTGGGTAATTATACTTGTTTTTATTTGCATGAAGGAAGGCGGGGCAATCTTTAACGCAATATTTATCAACAGGCTGTGGCTACTTCCGCTGGGTGCTGCCATGCTGAGTTGGGGAAGTTGCATGCAGCTTAAGCTGGAATGCCCCCTACTGCCGTTGATTACACTAACCTTCACTGGTACTTTTGTGATTTATAATCTTCATTGGACGTTTGGCAAATTTCCAAAAGGTTTTATGCATCATTTCAAAAGCTTTAAGTTTTTATCCTTAATGATGGCTGGTGTTGTAATGTTGGTTTGGTTAATGTTCCGATTCCGGATCTACACTTTTATCGCACTTTTTCCTTTAGGCCTGGCAGCCCTGCTTTATATACTCCCGCCTTCAGGCCTGCCCGAATGGCTATACATCCGGCGTTATCCTTTTGCCAAGTTATTCCTGATTTCGGGTGTATGGACACTGGTTACTCTACTTATTCCGGTAATGGAAAGCCGGGTTATACCCGCAAAAGGGCTTATTTTGTTTGGATTATCAGTCCGTTTTATCTTCTTTACAGCACTTGCCCTCCCTTTTGATGTGCGCGACCGCCACAGAGATGCGTTGGATGGGCTGAAAACACTGCCGGTGTTGCTGGGAGAAAAGGCAAGTTATGCATTGTCTGTCGGCCTCACCCTGCTGTTCATTGCACTGCATGTTGCAGGTGGCCTTGCCGGTATAGAGTCCTGGCAGAATCTGATACCTTCCCTGATAATCGCTTCGATGCTTTTGCTACTGTTGAGCTGCGAAAGATGCCATCATCATACCCTATACTTCATATTTTGGCTGGATGGCCTGGTGCTGATGTTTGGTGTTTTACTGATTGTTTTTAATCTGATTATTTGATGATCAACTTCCTTAAAATATTTACCTTGGGGTTGGTTAGCTTCAGGTAATATATCCCGGAAGGAAAGGTGTGAAAATCAAATTCGAATTTATAAGTGTCCATACCTGATGATACAGTTTTGCTGAACATGAGCCGGCCCTGTACTGAAAATACCTCAAGGCGTGACTCATCCGGCAATCCTTCCATTTGAATGAAAAACCTTCCATCGTCCGACGGATTCGGATATATCTTCAGGTAGTCATTGAAAGCCGGCTCATACAGTCCATAACTGCAGTTTTGGAAAGTGAAGTAAATTTTGATGCCGGCAGTATTGGCGCAATTGTTTAACAGTTCAGTTACTGTCACATCATATTCCTGAATGTCAAAACTAATACCGGAAGTTAGCACATCAATAGATTGTTCTTCGGATCCATTGCTCCATAAGTAGGTTGCACCTTCGTTTCCGGCATTTATGGTAATGGTATCGTAAACGCACACGCCTATTTCAGTATTGCTTATTTTTTGAACTTTTGGATCGTTAGGTATGAGGTTTATCTGGGGCAATGGATTTACGGTAACATTGCATGAGCCTGTAGCATTGTTAAAGCCATCATAAATAGACACATGGTAAACCGTAGATACATTGGGTGATACCACGGGATTCTCTTCCTGAGAAGTAAATCCGGGCGGAGTAGACGACCAGTTAAAGGTATAGTTTTGCGTACCTCCTCCGGCAAGGGCAAACAGTTGAGTTTGGTTGCCTAAACAAATTGTACCAGGCTGTGCCGAAGGGTTTACACTCAAGGCATCGCCTTCCATACCGATGGTTACAAAATCGGGCTGGGCGCAGGCGCAACCGGTACCCAAATCGGTAACATAAAGACTAAAAACCGTAGAAGCGTACAGGTTTTGTGTGGTTGGATTTTGTATGTTGGCAGCTGTCAATTTATCGGCAGGTTCCCACAAGTAGCTGTATGGTCCTGTGCCTAGCGAGGCACTACCGTGCAGGGTGGTTGAGGTTCCGAATGTAATTACCTGGTTTGGCCCTGCATCAGCTACCGGGCGGGGATTGACTTTTACCACCACGTTGCTGCTCACCGTATTTTCTCCATCGTTAACAATTACGGTGTAGGTAGTCGTTTGCATGGGAATTACAACAGGGTTAGGTAATGAAGAGGTAAAACCTGATGTGTTGGCTGTCCATGAATAGCTGTAATTGCCTGTACCACCAAAGGCCTGTACCAGTAGCTGAACTTGTTCACCACTACAAACCAGGGTGGGATTGGCCGAAGCAAGGCAGTTCAGTACGCC
>JAQVEI010000353.1 GCA_028697695.1 Lentimicrobiaceae bacterium | reverse complement strand
CCGGTAACGGGCAATTGCTGTACCAGGGTTAGATGAATGTCGCCTGTGCCGGGAGGCATATCGATAACCATATAGTCAAGTTCACCCCAATCGGCTTCACTAAACAACTGAGTAAGTGCATTGGAAGCCATAGGCCCTCTCCATACCAAAGCTTTATCGGGATCAACAAAAAAGCCAATAGAAAGCAGTTTAATGCCATATTTTTCAATGGGTAGCACCAATGTTTTGCCATCTTTTTCAACCGCAGCCGGACGGGCACTCATTAAATCAAACATGAGCGGCACAGAGGGCCCGTAGATGTCTGCATCAATAAGCCCTACCTTAGCACCTGTGCGGGCCAGAGAAACAGCCAGGTTGGCGGCAACCGTGGACTTACCCACTCCCCCTTTACCCGATGCCACTGCAATAATATTCTTCACTCCCTGTAGCAAAGGTTGATTGTCGGCCCGGCGGCTGGTTACCCTTGAGGTCATCTCCACTTCCACCTCAGCCCAGGGATCAACCAACTGCTGAATTGCCTGAATACAGTCGCGTTTAATCTTATCTTTTAACGGACATGCCGGTGTGGTGAGTACCACTTTGAAGGACACTTTCTTCCCTTCAACCTTCACATCCTCAATCATATTTAAAGTTACCAGGTCGCGGTGCAAATCGGGATCATTCACCGTGCGCAAGGCATTCATTACATCTTCTTTTGTAAAAGCCATGATCTTAGTTTTGTGTTTTTTGCCCCTGCAAAGGTAAATATTATTTATAAGAATTTGGTTTTATCGTGGCAGCTCTTTGCTTCCCCTGCCGGCAATAACTTCATCATCCTTTAAAGGAATTTATTTCAATTTTAAAAAATCAGCGTGATGATTGAATGAGCCGGACTGTTGACTTCGGCAGCATCGCCGGCAACCCACAAAAAGAAATTGGTTTCCTGGTCGGTATCATTCATCACTACTACCACTTTTGAGCCATCTTCATTAATAAATCCGGTACTCAATAAATTACTGCGGCTCGAAGTTACTGCCATCCTTTTTGCACCGGGCCTGATAAATTTAGAAAAGTGCCCGATGTAATAATAGCTGTTGGTATACACCAACTCTCCTGTTTCGGTATCCCCGTGTATGGGAGCAAAACAAAAATTTCCAACGTGATTGGGTCCTCCAAACTGGTCAAGCAGAATGTTCCAATCAGTCCAACCCACTGCTCCGCAGTTGAAATCGTGAATCATGGAGCGGCCGTATTCTTCGCCCAACTCCCAGGCGTAATACCGTGCAGCATCGAAACTTTCGGCAGTCCCTTCGGTAAACAGCAGGGGTTTGTCAGGCCATGTTTCGTAAACTCTGCGCACGTTTTCATACATATCGGTTCCACCGCTCCAGTTTTCATACCAATGAAAGCCAATACCCCAGGCATACTTCTTTACTTCAGGGTCAGCAAAATAGGTGGAAACACGCTGGTAGATCAAATCCCGGTTGTGATCCCACATGATGATTTTTTTATCGGCAAGGCCCTGTTGTTCGAAAACGGGTCCAAGATGGTTTTTCAGGAAGCCGGCCTCTTCCTGCGCAGTATAAATACAGCTCTCCCAGGTTTGCCTGGCCATAGGTTCATTTTGGATACTTACTCCCCATATTGGAATTCCCTCTTTTTCGTAACTGCGGATAAACTTTACAAAATAGTCAGCCCAGGCAGGATAAAAGCTCTTCAGCAGCTTTCCGCCCTGTAACATATTATTGTTGTCTTTCATCCAGGCCGGCGGGCTCCAGGGGCTGGCATATACCAGCATGTTGCTGCCACCCTGTTCCAATGCCAGTTTGATTAACGGAATGCGGAATTGCCTGTCATGGGCAACATCGAAACTCTGCAATGATACATCCATGCTGTCCACGTAAGTATAACTGCCGCTGGAAAAATCACAGCTATGAATATTGGTTCGAATCAGTTTATATCCTATCCCCTCATCAGTGCTATAATAATCGCGAATTATCTGTTGCTGCTTTTCGGCAGGAAGCATATAAAAAGTCTCTGCGGAAGCATCCGTTATAGCCCCGCCTATACCTATAAAAGATTGAAAGGTATGGGTGGGATCGGCAAATATGCAGGTTTGGGTCTCGAAAGGTTGCCCCATTGATTTAAATTCAAGGGTGCCCGTTTGCTGCATTCTTAAATCAGCATCCCGTGCTGTGGTGAATGTCTTTACATGCTTTACACTACTCTGAGCCTGGGCAAAGCATTGAATCATTAATGTGGCAATAAATACCAAACCGCTGATAAACAATTTATTACGATTCATAAGAAAAGAAAATTAACGATGAGTACTGGTTTAAGTGTATTGTTTACACTAAGTTACACAAGCAAAAGTAAACAAAATTATAATTTGCACACCAATCAACGCATATCCTGAAATTTCATCGGCACAAAAACTTTTTACCGGGCTTCTCCCCCGCCCGACAATTTTCCAATTATAGGTTTCAATTGCCAGCATCTTCACAATGCATTTGGCTGCAATATAGTTTTAAAAACATGTATCCAATGCACAGAAAAAAGGGCGCTCATTTTTTAATTTCTGTTGCAAATAATGTTGCAAAAATCCACCACTCAGTTTATTTTTGTACTAAAAAATTGCCTTATGAACTATTCAGTGAACAAAGTTTCGGATAGGGGAAAATTATTGCCGGGTATACTGGTAGTAGTGGCTGTGGTCATCCTCAGTTCCTGTGCTCCTTCAGGATTTACGTCCCACGAATACGGATTTTTTGGTGGCTTTATCCACGGTGTAATTTTTCTGTTGGCTTTAATAGGAAAACTTTTTGGAGCCGATGTGGGCTTGTATGCAGTGCACAATACAGGATTTACCTATTGGTTAGGTTTTATTATAGGTTTTTTGACTTTGGGTGCCGGTGGCGCTGCCTCTCGCCGTTAGACCGGCCGGCAGCAGATTTAGTGAATAAACATTATTTTCCCCACCGTAGTTTTTGAGCCGTCGGTATTGGTAACAAACACCAGATACACTCCTGTGTGCACCCTTTTACCATCAAAGTTTTTTCCATCCCAGGTTGCCTGCCCCCCTTCACTAATGGTAGAATAAACAATATTGCCGGCCGCATCGGTAATTTTCACACTGCTGTTTTCAAGCAGCCCTCTGATGGCGATGGGTCCCTGATAACTTTCACGTACAGGATTGGGAAAAATAACCAGATTATCGTAAGTTGGTTGTGGAGGCACCGATTCGCTGCGGTAAGAAATCACCCCTTTAGGTGTCCCAAAGAATACCTCACCCGATTCCGCTATGGTAATGCTCGTTATGGAATTACTAAGCAGCGGGCTGTTTTCTTCAGTAAAGTGGGCAATACCTTTTGTACCATCTGCCGACATCAGGAAAACTCCTGCCCTGTCGGTGCCAAACCATTTTCGGTTGGATCCGTCTACCGCTATTGCGGTAACCGATTCTGATTCAAGCAAATAATTACCAAAGCCGTCCTGAGCAATCAGCACCTGCTGGGCATCAAAGTTTTGGTTGTTAAATATATTTGATGGGGAGTAAATTACGGCTACACCCTTGTCAGAACCCAGCCAAACATAGCCATCGCGATCGGTGGCCATACTGAGTATAAAATTACCGGGTAACGCACCATTTCCGGTAGCTGAGGAAAGACGCCGTGTTTGATCGTCAGAAGGGTTAAGGGGCGTATTGTTATCGTTAAACACCACCAGGTTGTGGCTTCGGGAACGGAACCATTTTTGATTCTGCTTGTCTA
>JAQVEI010000352.1 GCA_028697695.1 Lentimicrobiaceae bacterium | reverse complement strand
GTTTTCACTCAGGCGGCACCCATAAGTAATCTGGCCGGCATTGGTAAACTTAATGGCATTCTTTATGAGATTGGAATAGATGGATTCAAGTTTTGCCATATCGCTTCGGATGGTCGCCCCGGTTTCATCACACTTATCACTAAATATCAGCTTAACATCCTTATTGTACATTTCAGCATTGAAAAGCAAAAGCAGGCGGTTGAGGAGATTATTGATATTAAACTGAGAGATGTTGAGTACCATTTGTCCGGACTCTATTTTTGAAATATCAATTATATCATTGATGGTAGAAAGCAGGCGGTTACCACTCGTCTTCACCAAGGCCATATACTCCTCCCGTTCATCGCTGGTAAGATTTTCATCCTGAAGCAAATCCATAAACCCCAATATACCATTCATGGGTGTCCGGATTTCATGGCTCATATTTGCCAGAAAAGAAGATTTGAGACGATCGCTTTCCTGGGCCCTTTGCTGTGATTCGATCAAATCAGCCATTATTTTTCGACGCAGGGTGATATCTTCCTGAATAATTACATAGTTGATAATTTCGCCCTGACTATTGCGCAGTGCCGAGATGGCCACATTTTTCCAGTAAGGCTCTCCGTTTTTTTTCCTGTCCTCCAACTCTCCTTTCCATTCCTCACCTCTGTGAAGTGTTGCTTTTATTTCACTACTCAATGGTTCCGAAGCAGGACTGAGCAAAAAAGGTGTGCGCCCATATATCTCCTCTGCATCATAGCCCGTCATTTCACACAAATAAGGATTTACGTAGGTAATTATCGCTGATTCATCGGCAATAAAAATACCTACCGGACTTTGATCGATTGATCTGATGAGCAAATCCACCTTCTTCTCTGCCTGCTTTCTTTCGGTGATATCCTGAACAATAGAATGTAACAATACCTTATCGTCAGCAACTATCTTACTACTGAACACTTCTGCATCAAATACAGTCCCGTCTTTTTTCCTGTGCTTAAATTCAAAAGTGGCTTCCGGCGCGGCTTCTGTTTGTTTAATCTGCTTGCGGATTTCCTCTTTTGAAAGCATATTGATTACAGACAAATCCATGCCCCGAAATTCGTCCTTTGACCAGCCGTAAAACTTGCACGCAGCCAGGTTTGCCTCTTCAATTTTAGCGGTTGCCGGATTGACAATAAATTTTTTGGCCGCATGGTTTTCAAACAGCAGCCTGAATTTTTGCTCACTTTCCATCAAAGCCTTTTCCACCTCAAGGCGTTGAGTTACATTGGTAATAAGCACATGACGTGCCTTCTGTTTGTTGTATATTATTTGATGGGAGGTAATCTCCACCAATATTGTTTCCCCATTTTTGAGTTTATGCTTCCAGATTTCGCCCATATGCATCACTTTATCGGCCCCTTCATTCATCTTTTGTAAAAAAACAGGAAGCTCCGAGGTGGGTCTGAGTGCTTTTACATCCATATTCAAAAACTCTTCATGGGAATACCCATAGAGTTGAATCATGGCATCATTTACCTCCAATATCTGATAAGTATCCACGTTATAAATCAACATGGGCTGAGGATTGGTGATAAACATACGGCGGTAATTGAGCTCACTCTGCTCCACCAGATGCTGTCGTTTGCGTTCTTCGGACTGATCGCGGAATACAATGACCGCCCCGCTGATTTTATTGTTTATATCCATAATGGGTGCCATGCTGTCGAGTATGGGTACTTCAGTCCCGTCACGACGCACCAAAAGGGTATGATTTTCCAGTGTTATAACTTTTCCTTTTTTAAGCACATCTTCCAGTGGATTTTCAATCCTCCCCCGGCTCTCCTCTCTGATGAGGTGAAAAACATCCATCACTGGATTAGCTGTGGCATCAGCCTCACGCCAACCGGTGATTTTTTCGGCTGCCGGATTCAGGTTTTGTATCCGGCCACTGTTATCGGTAATGATTACTGCATCTCCTATACTGTATATGGTAGCCTTAAATTTTGCCTGCTCTCTTCCATATTTTTTATAAAATTTGCTGTTTTTATGAATGCTATACTGAGAAAATAATAAAGCGGTAATTATTGCTACCAATAGAAAAATTGCCAGCACAAAATACATCCTGCGGTAGAACCATTGCAAAACTTCTGATTTATCAACCAAAGCCACCAAATACCAGGATGTATTCTCAACCCGGTTAACATAGCCCAAAACTTCAACCCCCCGGCTATCAATACCTGCGTAGCGGCCTTCGTTGTTAATATTTGAAAGTAATGTTTCAAAAAATTGTGAATCAATCTTTTCCCCATACGTGTCAGGCCTACCGGAATATTTCAAATCATTCAGCAACTCCACATTATTGTTATCTTTTCTTAGCAACAACATTTGAACCGGGATATTCAGATAGGTTTTCTCCAACCAGGAATAAAGCACCTGTCCGGGGTCAATACGCATCACCATGAAAGCAGGGACAGGATATCTCTTGGTTTCAACGTGAAGCGTGACAACAAAATCTATATATGTACCTCCGTCTTCGGCAATCACAACATCGGTATTTGAAGCTTTTCCGGGCAAAGTCTGATATAACACCTTATTTGTAAGCGGATCCAGTACCACAGCCATCTTGCTTGATGAATAAAGGATGGCGCCATTGCTGTCGGTAAGGAAAATTAGGTTGTAATCGTGCTCAGTGGCCACTCCTTTCAGGTAATCAGATATAACTGTCCTGAAAGCGGATTCAGGTTGACCGCTCAAAGTTATTTGATTGAAAACAAAAGATGTACTTACTCCAATATCGCCCGCATCCTTAAGCTCATCAGTAAACCAGTCGTTTACCTGCTGTGATTTTAGTAAAGTTATATTTCTGAGTTCCTGACTGTTTTTTTCTATAATGTTTTCTCTGTCGATTTTTAAAAATAAAAAAGTAGCAATCAAAATCAATAGAATAGCTATTGAAAAGAATCCATAATAAAATATTTTTTTTAATGATATAGGAACTCTTGCTTTCATAATGACAAATTTATGCTATTAATAGTAGCAACCGGCTATTCAAAATATATTGTTTCCACCTACATCCACATCCTGCCTGGTGAAATGATTGTTGAGCCAGCTTTCATAAAAAATAGCAGTACGGGCTTCTCCAATAGTTTCAATGAGCTTTTCACGGTATTGGTACATGGCATCTGCCACCCCCGTGGATTGCATCATGTATCCCTCCTGCAACAGCCAATTGCCGGTACCAAGCCCGTAAAGGATGACTTCATCGCCTGCTCCGTTATAAATATACTTACCCGATGTATGTAGAAAGCCCTGCGCCAGACCAATGGCAGAAAAAGTTAAGCTTAACAGAAAAATCAGGATGGCTTTATTCATACGCAAAGAGCAGTTATTAAACAATGTATATCATTGTTCAGAATTTTCTCAACAAAAGCAAATACAAAGGTTATTTGAAAAGCTTTTAGAAAATGATGCAATTATTTAGCTAAGATAGCTATTTACACCTTAACTTTATCAATATTCGATGAGAAATTTAGCACCACGTAATCAAATTTTTTGTATATGTAAAAAGTGTTTATACTATGAGCAGGGCCATATCAACCACAATCAGGAGAAATACTATTAAACCGGAATTTTGTTTAAAATAGCGGATAAAAAATATAGACAAAAAAAATAAAGGCCGGGAGGCTCAGGAACAGGAAAAATTTTCCTGTTTATCCCTTACAACCAATTAAAAAGAGGTTAGCCCCTTTGAAAAACCGCCTTAGTTAAGAATAAATGATGATGCAAAG
>JAQVEI010000351.1 GCA_028697695.1 Lentimicrobiaceae bacterium | reverse complement strand
GACTATAAGGAATATCTACAAGATTGAAGACCTGAGAAAGCGGATCACCTACACCATTGGTATTGTTTTGCTTTACAGGTTGGGATCATATGTAGTACTTCCAGGGGTAGACCCGCACCAACTGACCAATCTGCAGAATCAAACCAGTAGCGGATTGCTCGGTTTGCTTAATATGTTCTCAGGAGGAGCCTTCTCAAATGCTTCTATTTTTGCGCTGGGAATTATGCCTTATATCTCTGCCTCTATCGTAGTTCAGCTTTTGGGAATGGCTATACCTTACTTCCAAAAACTGCAAAAAGAAGGCGAAAGCGGACGAAAGAAAATCAATCAGATTACCCGTTATCTCACGGTGCTGATTACCGGCTTTCAGGCTCCCGGATATATTGCCAACCTAATTTCACAACTGCCTGCACAGGCCATCACACCTTTCGATCCGGCTGTTACTTCGCCAAGTACCTTCTTTTGGGTTTCATCGGTGGTTATCCTTATTTCAGGTACCTTGTTTGTGATGTGGCTGGGTGAACGAATAACCGATAAAGGTATTGGAAACGGAATTTCACTCATCATTATGATTGGAATTATTGCAAGGTTGCCTTTTGCATTGTTTGGTGAGCTTATCTCACGTATGGAGCAAAAGGGCGGTGGCCTCGTTATCTTTATCGTTGAGCTTGCTGTACTCGTGGGTGTTATACTTATCAGTATATTGCTGGTGCAGGGTACACGTAAAATTCCTGTACAGTATGCCAAACGTATTGTTGGCAATAAACAATATGGTGGTGTGAGGCAATATATACCTTTAAAGGTGAACGCAGCCGGAGTAATGCCAATTATATTTGCACAGGCCATTATGTTTTTGCCTTTGACCCTGGCCGGCTTTGCATCTTCTGAATCACTTACTGGTTTTGCCGCTGCATTTACTGATATTCATGGGTTTTGGTATAATTTGGTGTTTGCACTGATGATTATCATTTTCACCTACTTCTATACAGCCATCACCATCAACCCGAATCAGATGGCTGAAGATATGAAGAAGAACAACGGTTTTATACCCGGCGTGAAACCTGGCAAGCGCACTGCTGAATTCATCGACCAGATTATGTCGCGCATTACCTTGCCCGGATCTTTGTTCCTGGCTTTTGTGGCCATTATGCCGGCTTTGGTAAGTCAGATTGGTATTACAGCACAGTTTGCACAGTTCTACGGAGGTACTTCACTGCTTATCTTAGTGGGTGTAGTACTGGACACTTTACAACAAATTGAAAGTCATCTCTTGATGCGTCATTATGACGGTTTGACCAAATCGGGCAGAATTAAGGGGCGAACTTCAATGAATATGGGCTAATAGCCTGAATGATCAAAAAAACATGATTCATTACAAATCAAACGAAGAAATAGAATTATTAAGACTGAGTTCTTTACTTGTTGGTAAAACCCTGGCCGAAGTGGCGCGCCATATTAAACCCGGCGTTACTACCGGGTCACTGGATCAGATAGCGGAAACTTTTATCCGCGACCACCATGCCACACCTGCTTTCAAAGGGTATGGCGGTTTTCCGGCTTCTTTGTGTGTGTCAGTAAATGATGTGGTGGTGCATGGGATACCTGGTGAGCAGGTGTTGCAGGAAGGCGATTTGGTTTCGGTGGATTGCGGTGTAATGATGAACGGCTATGTAGGCGATTCAGCTTACACATTTGCGGTGGGAGAAGTAACTCCTGAAGTAAAATTGCTGATGGAACGAACCAAAGAATCGCTTTACCTTGGTATACAAGCTGCTGTTGCCGGAAAACGTGTTGGAGACATCGGTTTTGAAATTCAAAACTATGTAGAGCAGTTTGGCTACAGTGTGGTACGGGATTTGGTAGGTCATGGGGTAGGCAAGTCATTGCACGAAAAACCGGAAGTGCCCAATTACGGGCGACGCGGTACAGGCGTAAAGCTGCAACCCGGTCTGGTTATCTGCATAGAGCCTATGATTAATCTGGGTACACGCAGCGTTACCCAGGATAGAGACGGCTGGACAATACGCACCAGCGATGGCAAACCTTCAGCACATTATGAACATGCCATTGCCATCAGGGAAACCAACACAGAAATACTCTCTTCGTTTGAAGAAATAGAAAAAGTACTTGAATCACAACATTAAATTGAAATACATGGCGAAGCAAATTTCGATAGAGCAAGATGGGACCGTTACCGAATCGTTGGGTAATGCCATGTTCCGTGTTGAACTGGAGAATGGACATATCATCACAGCTCATATTTCAGGTAAAATGCGGATGCACTACATCAAAATTTTACCGGGTGACATAGTGAAACTTGAAATGTCGCCATATGACCTGACGAAAGGCCGAATAATTTTCAGATACAAATAATAAACCATCTTGTAAAATGAAGGTAAGAGCATCAATTAAGAAACGAACACCCGAGTGTAAGATTGTCAGAAGAAAGGGTCGATTATACGTAATCAACAAAAAGAACCCTAAGTTCAAACAAAGACAAGGATAACCGAGTTTAACAAACAAGAAACCAATATATGGCACGTATTGCTGGTATTGATATACCGAAAAACAAAAGAGGCGAGATAGGATTAACCTATATCTTTGGAATTGGCAAAAGTTCAGCTCAGCAAATTCTTAGGGAAGCCGGTGTGGATGTAAATAAAAAAGTTCAGGATTGGACTGATGATGAGCAAAATGCGATTCGTACAGTGATCAACGATCATTATAAAGTGGAAGGTGCATTGCGTTCAGAGGTTCAAACCAACATCAAACGATTGATGGATATCGGCTGTTATCGTGGTGTGCGCCATCGTTTGGGCTTACCGCTTCGCGGCCAAAGCACCAAGAACAATGCCCGCACCCGCAAGGGAAGAAAGAAGACTGTTGCCAATAAAAAGAAAGCTACTAAAGGTTAATACCTGTAAGGGTTACCTAAGTTTAACAAAAAGAATTGTCGAAAAAATACTGTTATGGCAAAAACTGCTAAAACATCAAAAAAGAAAGTTGTTAAGGTTGATCCTATAGGACGGGCTTACATATCTGCCTCCTTTAACAACATCATCATTTCCCTTACCAACAACACCGGTCAGGTAATTAGTTGGGCATCGGCCGGGAAGATGGGTTTCCGTGGTTCAAAGAAAAACACCCCTTATGCTGCCCAGATGGCCGCAACCGAATGCTCAAAAGTTGCCTATGATATGGGTTTGCGCAAGGTGAAGGTGTTTGTTAAAGGCCCCGGTTCAGGCCGCGAGTCTGCTATCCGTACCATTCATTCCTCGGGAATTGAGGTAATGGAAATAATGGATGTAACTCCGCTGCCACACAATGGATGTCGTCCACCCAAACGCAGAAGGGTTTAATGCTGCTTCTTTGGTATGCCAGCATGCTAAAACCTTGTTTTCGGTATGGCTTTACCAGGAAAATAAAACGTAAACACTGATAAAAATAATAAGTAATTATGGCCAGGTACACAGGTCCAAAAACCAAAATTGCACGCAAATTTAAGGATCCTATTTATGGTCCGGATAAAGCTTTTGAAAAAAAGAACTATGGTCCGGGTATGCATGGAAACTCAAAAAGGCGCAAGAAACTTTCAGAATATGGCACACAGCTTCAGGAGAAGCAAAAAGCCAAATATACTTATGGTATTCTTAAAAAACAGTTTAAGAATACTTTTCATAAAGCCAGTCGCAAAAAAGGCGTTACCGGAGAAATATTACTTCAACTCATCGAGATGCGTCTCGACAACGTG